>CAZLII010000218.1:3419-7329 GCA_964559065.1 uncultured Nitrospirales bacterium
CGTTGTCATTTCGAGCGTAACATTGTCATTTCGAGCGAAGCGAGAAATCTATACCATAGGCCAAGATTTCTCGGTCGCTATGCTCCCTCGAAATGACAAAGGCAGTCGGAGATGAGGCTTCGCCTCTCCCATTGACGATGAAAATGCGGGAAATTCTCAAGGCAGCGTTGTCATTTCGAGCGTAACATTGTCATTTCGAGCGAAGCGAGAAATCTATACCGCAGGCTCAGGTGATGTGATCTTCTGAAAATAACGCCAGGTGTCCAGTTGCGTCTGATGGGGTTCGCCTTCGGTGGGAACGTACTGGTTGGTCTGCATCACGTCAAGGATGCGCGCTTTCACGTTGTCCTGTATTTGGAGAGCCATGATGTCCATGACCTGCTGCTGCAGTTCCTTGTCGTAAATGGGGAAGGCGGTTTCGACGCGCCAGTCTATGTTGCGTTCCATGAGGTCTGCGGAACTCATGTACATCACGCGGTCCTTGTCTTTGCCGAAGACATAGATGCGCTGGTGTTCCAGGTAGCGGTCGAGAATGGAGATGGCGCGGATATTGGGGTGGGGGAGCATGGCGTAGGTTGTTCGCACAACCAGGTCCAATTGCAAGCCTGCGTCCGCCGCCTCGCGCAGTTTGGCGATGATCTTTGCGTCGGTGAGGTGATTGATCTTGAAAAAGATATAGCCGCCGGGGCCTTTTTCCGTTTCGCGCTGGATCAGTTTGTTGAATGTTTTCCTGGTGTTGAAGGGCGACACGACGAGGTGTTTGAACTTCGGGGTGGAAATGGCGCGCATGCCGGCGCTTTGCTCGAAAAACTCGAAGGTGTCGGCCACTTCCTGTGTGAGCCGCTTGTCGGCGGTGAGCAGAACGCTGTCCACATAAAGCCGCCCTGTCACCTCGTTGAAGTTCCCCGTGGACAGGCCGACGTATCGCACGCCGTCGCGGACGATGAGCAGCAATTTGCTGTGTACTTTCAGCGGTTGTGCGCCGTAGGTGACGGTTGCCCCTTCTTCAATGAGCCGTTCGGAGATGCGGATGTTGTTTTCCTCGTCGAAGCGCGCCTGCAACTCCACATTCGCGTATATCCGCTTGCCATTGCGCGCCGCGTTGATCAGGGCATTGACAACGCGCGAGGGATTCGCGGCGCGGTACACGGTCATGCGGATTTCCTGCACCTTGGGGTCAATGGCCGCCTCGCGCAGCAGGCGGATGACATGGTCAAATGACTGATAGGGATAAGTGATGAGCAAATCCTGGCGGCGGATGATGTCCATCATCGGCGTGCGGTTCCCGTCCAGCACCGGGTGCTTCGCCACCTCCAACCGTTGATAACTCAGGTCGGGGCGACGCGCAGGGAAGTGCATCAGGTCGCGCATATTGTGATAGCGCCCGCCCGGAATGACCGTGTCATCGTCGCTGATGCGCAGTTCCTTGCGGAGCAACTTGAACAGGCCGACGGGCATTTCCGTGTCATAGACCAATCGGGTCGGGCGGCCGCCCTTGCGTTGGCGCAGCACCTTCTGCATCTTGCGGACGTAGCCGTCGGAGAAATCGTTGTCTATGTCCAGTTCCGCGTCGCGGGAAATCTTGAATTCAAACGCCTCTATCTTGTCGTAGTGGAAAATGTAGAACACCTCATCGAGCGAATGGCGGATGACATCGTCAATGTACATGATGTTGCCGTTGGGCAGTTCGACGAAACGCGGCAGGGTGGACGGAATTTCCAGGATGGCGTAACGGGAGGTCTTGCCCCACATTTTCACGCCAAAATAGAGCGCCCCGTCAATGAGTTGGGGCATGGGCCGGTCTTCCCGGAGAATGATGGGGACAAGACTGGGCAGCACGCGATCATGAAAGAATTCCTGGAGCCAGTCGTGCATGTCCTGCTCATGGGAAATAATATCATCCTCTTTCAGCAGTTTGACGCCCTGGGCGGCGAGGCTGTCTGTGATGTCGGCATAGGCCGCCTGAAACCGCTCATCCAGTTCACGGGCTTTGTCGTTGACCACCTCAAGCACATCGGCGACGCCCTTTTTGCCGAGTTCGATCATACGGTGCATGATGGCCACGCGCACCTTGAAGAACTCATCCATGTTGGATGAAAAAATGCCGAGGAACTTGAGGCGTTCGAGCAGCGGATTGCGGGTGTCCTCCGCCTCCTGGAGCACCCGCTCGTTGAAGGAGAGCGTCGAAACCTCTCGAATCTGATAAAGGTTCTTCATGCCCATGGATTAACTGACCGGTTTTTGACGCTCTTGCGCTCGTGTCTGGTTGCCAAAAGAAATGCCCAGCCGCGCGAGATGCGCCTCTAACTGCCTGCGCGCCAAAGGCCAAAGTGTGCGCAGCGTGTCATCATAAGCCATTTCCAGAACTTTGTCCAGCGAGTCCGCCCCCAGGGCGATGGCCTCTTTGATTTTCGCTTCTCTTGCGAGCCGGTGCTCGATAAGCGCCCGGAACAAATCCTTGCCGCTGTGGTTCCAGGTGGGCAGGCCGTGGCCGGGAATGGTGAAAGCGATATCGGCCTGCGCCAGGCGTTCCAATTGCTCCAGGTATTGCGTCATATCGCCGCCGAGGTCCAAGGAAATGAGAATGGTTCCCGGATTGGCCGCCATATCGCCGCAGACGAGGGTCTGGGTGCTCTCTTCGATGAAGCACAGGTGGCCGGGGTCGTGTCCGGGGGTATGCAGACAACGAATGCGCCAGGGCGGTTCGCCTTTGATTTCCAGTACATCGCCTTCGTCGAGAAAACGGTCGGGTTGAATTTCCGGCGCGCCGGGATTGGGCCGCGCGAACGCATGGGCGCACACCGGCGCCCCATAGATTTCCCGTAACAAGTCCGCCGCCCCGGCATGGTCGGCGTGCATGTGGGTGAGCAACACCGCCGTCACCTTTCCCCCCAGCAGGCACAGGCGGTCCAGGTGTTTTTTCAGGCGCGTCTTCTCGGCGTCATCCGTTGCGCCCGGATCAATCACCACCAGTTCTTCCTGGCCGACCACCACGCAGTTGGTGTGCGTGGCGGGCGGCAGCGTGTGCGTGCGCAGCGGAATGATGGAGATGCCGGGGCGCGGCTCGAAACGCTCGGTAATGATCGGATCACGGCTGGGATTGTCCACCATGTAGGGGACCGCCTCTTCCGGGGTGAAATGCGCCAGATGCCGCACGATATAGGCCACGGGGGTTGACAGCCGGATCGCACCGGCGCGCCAGCGCCGCAGCGCCTCGGCCGGCCGCATCCATTCCACGCCGACAATTTCGCTGTCCGGTCCCTCCGCTTCTTCCCAGGACGGCCCCACATAATCGTGAAAAAAATACTGGGTCTGAAACCGCACCGGTGAAAAGGCCGGGGTCGTCCACATGCCTGCGGGAAGAAACGACGCCGCGTCAATGCGGCGTCCCATGCGGCGCAGAATACGATCAAAGGTGTCCTGCTTGCCAAGCAAGGTCTGACGCGCCTTCCGCAGAACATCGTGGTCGGGCGTGTCTCCTGTTGCCAGAAACAAGCCGGTTTCTTCAAAAACTTCCCGCGCCGCCGTGAAGATGCGCTGCGCCATTTCCAAGTCCGTTGCGCCGTTGACCAAGTCTGGGGTGTCCTCCTTGTCCACCGCGCCGCCGGGGAACGCATGGTGCCCGCCCATGAATGTCAGCCGTTCGTTACGCCGCACCATAAGCACCTTGCCGCTGTCGCGGCGAAACAGCACACACGCCGCGGCCTGTCGCGGAGATAAGTGGTTGTGCGTATCCCAAGTGCTCATGGCCTCATGGTGGCAATAATTGTCTGCGCAGTCAAGCGGAGGGAAAAGACATAAAGGACCAAAGGGACGGAAAGGACAAAGGGACAAAGGGACGGCAGCAATGCCATGCTTAGTACTCCAGTTCGTAAATTCGGTGACGTATTTCTGTCGTCCGAAGTGTATC
>CAZLII010000219.1:0-7325 GCA_964559065.1 uncultured Nitrospirales bacterium
CGGCAGGCGATAGTGGTCGAAGGACACCACGCGGCGCGGCAGCGTCGCCAGGTGACTCTCCTCTTCAGCGGCGCGTTTCTCGGCGCGTTCAAGTCGAAGCAACAGTTTTTGCCGATTCTCCGCGAAGACGCCGGAAAGATCCTTCCCGGAGCGAATCATGTTCATGATGTTTACGCCGTCCATCGCAGTGCGGCAATAGAACACGTCACCGCGCATTTTGGCCTTGTCGTCCTGTCCGGCCATGGCCACATACGCGGCGTGACGGGGACTTACCGGCGCGCCGCCGATCAGCACGGGGATGTCGAGTCCCTGTTCCTGCATCATCCGCGAGACGGTGATCATGTGGTTGGAAGTTTGCACAAGCAATGCCGACATGCCGATGGCGTGGGCGCGGTGTTCGCGCGCGGCGTCAATGAACCGCTGAAGCGGGGTCATCGTGCCGAGGTCAATCACGCGGTAGCCGTAGTTTTCCAGGAGGGTTCGCGCCAGGTCCTTCCCGATGGAATGCACATCCTGATACACCGTGCCGATGACGACCACGCCCTTGTATTCCACCACATCGTGCATGGCGCGCCCGGAGGCATTGCGCATGTAGGCTTCGAGGAAGCCCATCGCCTGGCGCATCACGTCGGCGGATTTCAGCAGGTGCGGCAGCGAAACTTCGCTGCGCCCGAAGGCGTCGCCGAGTTCCTGCATGGCGCGCATGAGATAATCGTTGATGAAATCCAGCGGTGCGTGCTTTTCCATCGCCTGCACCACCTGGAGCACGATGCGATCCGCGTAGGCGTATTCGCACCCGCGAAAGACCAACGTTCCCGGCGTGCGGTCCTTATAGCCGTCCTTGATCTTCTCGCAGATGGCGGTCTCCAGCGGCAGATCGTCATACGAAACGCGGCGTTGGACCGTCCCGCCCTTCTTGGCTTCGGCAATGACCTCTAATTCCGCGAAGGCGTCCATGTCGCGCTCGAGAATGACCCGTTTCCCCAGCGCGCAGTCCTTCGGGTCCAAGTCCTCCACAAAAACATAGTGATTCGGGTTGAGAATCGCGGCGTCCAGGCCGCGCTTGCGCGCTTCGTCCAGGAACACCGAGGTCAACACGGTGCGCATGTGGGGTTTCTTCGCCAGACCGTTGGTGAGATTGCCTACGCCCAGCGAAGTGCGGGTCCCCGGAAAGCGGTCCTTGACCAGCCCCACCGCCTCGATGGACTCCAGGGCAAAGTTCATATCCTCGCTGGATTCCGAACCGATGGGAAACACATTCACATCCACGAAAATGCGGCCGGGCGGGACACCGTGCATGTCGCGCGCGCGCGTGATGAGTTGCGTCGCCAGGTCGAGTTTCTCTTCGGCGGTGGCCGCAGGGCCTCTCTGCCCAGTGCACAGGGCGATATAGACCGGATCGAAGGCCCGGGTCGCCTCGATGACCGCATCAATCTTCAGCACCCCCGGCGAGGCTTCTTCCATCGAGATGGAATTGATCATCGGGCGGCCGGCATACACCTTCACCGCCGCCGCGAGTGCATCCACCTGAAACGAATCAAGGCACATCGTCCCCGCCAACCCCGCGCTCTGGATATGCACCACCTCCTGCAGCGTTTTCACGGTGTCAAGTTGGTTCGAGTCCATGCAGACATCAATGACCTCGCATCCCAGGTCGTCAATCTGCTCGTGCGCCACCTCTTCCAGCGCGTCGTGGTTGATGCCGGTGTCGTTTTCCACGGCATCGCGCACTTTCTTTGATCCCCGCACATTGAGCCGCTCTCCGATGCGGATCAGCGTTTTTGACCCGTCAAGCAGAACCGCCTCTTCCATGCCCGACACATACAGCCCCGGCTGCGGCGCGCGCGCGCGCGGCTTCAAATCCCGCACGGCTTCCGCCACGCAACGGATATGGTCCGGGCGGGTGCCGCAGCAGCCGCCGACAATGTTGACGCCGTACTCCTCGACGAATTGCCGCTGAAATGCCGCGAAGCGATCGGGAGGGAACTTGAAGACGGTCTTGCCATTCTCAGATTCCGGCAATCCGGCATTGGGAATGACCGATATCGGCAACGGCGAGAAACGCGCGAGTTTCTCCACGCTCCGCACCATCAGGTCGGGGCCTATCGAGCAATTGATGCCGAAGGCGTCAATGCCCATCCCCGCGATGCTGACCAGCGCGGCGTGGATGTCGGTGTTGAATATCTGCATGCGCGAAAACTGGTCCACCGTCACCTGTGCGATGACAGGCACGGTGCGCCCCTTCTCGCGCATGGCCGCCCTGCCGCCCAAAAGCGCCGCCTTCAACTCCAACACATCCTGCTGCGTCTCATAGACCAGCGCGTCCACCCCGCCATCCAACAGCCCGCAGACCTGATGAAAGAAATTGTCGGCAATAGCGTCGAAGGTGGACTCCACCAGGTCGGCTTTCGTGTGCGAAAGCACCCGGTTGGACGGCCCAATCGAACCCAGTACAAAGAGGGGACGGCCGTCGTATTGCGACGTGGCGCGGTATTCCGCCAGGGCCTCACGGGCAATCTCCGCGCCGAGGCGACTCAAAAAATAAGCGAATTGCTGATAGTCGAGCAAACGCGGGTCCAGATCATAGGGATTGGGCGCAAAGGACCGCAGGTCCAGTCCGGAAAAATCATATTCCGACAACCGCATCGGCGACGCCCCGAAGGTGTTCGTCTCCACCGCGCTCGCCCCCGCCTCCAGGAACGCCCGGTGAATGCCTTTCAACGCTTCCGGCTGCGAGAGACACAGCAGGTCCGACAGCATCCGGTAATCCGGCCCGCCGAAATGCTCGTCGCCCAGTCCGAGGTCCTGAATCATTGTGCCCGTCGCGCCATCTATGACGAGCACGCGACCCCTGATAAACTCCGCCAAATTCATCTTCAGAATGCCATTCTCCTGTCTCTTACACGGTGCGCATCAGGAAACAAACCGGCGGCCCGCGCCTTCCATCGAAAGGGAACGTCAAGCCGCCGCATACGCCCTGTTGGAAGAATGTTATGATAACATCTCCATCGAAGAGAATCATCCGATGCCCTGTGCAGAGGAGTAGTGAAAGGATTGATCAGGGCGGACCAGGGCGACTCCGACGCTTGCCGAACACCACACGGTCTGAGCCCGGAAGATTCCGCCGCACGAGTGTATTGACGCAGAACAAATAGACCTTATCTCATGGAGTAGGGTAGAGAGGCAGGGGCAAGGCCAGTCCGTGCATTCCGTGTGATCCGTGGTTCCGGCTAAACGGTTGGGTTCCTATGCCTGCAGCGCGTCCGTGTTGCCCCAAGGGATAATGATGGTGGGTTCCGCATCGCTGCACCCACCCTACATTTTTTACCCGTTGCGCCACGGGTCTTTACCGGCCGGAGGATGTTTCGGAGGTGGGGATGGGGCCGAGGGAATCGGCCGCATCCGCTATGGATGCGCCGAGATATTGCGGCTCCGGAGCATTCAGCGCATCGAACAAGGTGCGGTACGTTTCGTCGTCCCGCAAGTGCGATGGATCTTCTCCCGCGTCGCGCATCGCCCGGACAACATCCATTACACGGATGCGTTCCGGCGCGCGCGCAGGCTGGAAACTGACCGGCTCGGTGGCGCAACGGGCAACCAACCCGGCATTCACGAGGCATTCCATCGTGTCGTTCAGGAGGCGGGTGGGCACATTCCAAACGTTGCCGGCTTCGGCCACGGTAAGCGCGGGGAGTCCTTGGCGGAACCTGCGCGTCATTTCGATGACGGCGCGCACGGCGACGGCCTCGCGGTAGGCGAAACTGGCGACATCGGCATAGCGCTCCAGGGCAAAAGTCTTTTCATTCTGGTAGGCGAAGGCCAGCAAGGCCCCGAAAAGGAGAATCAGCCAACTGGCGTAAATCCACATCAGCAGCAGCGGAAACAGGGCAAAGGTGGAAAAGAAAATTTCATACCGCGCCATGCCGAACTGAAACTTTACATAACCCCATGAAACCAGGGTCCACAACAACCCCGCCACCAGTCCTCCCAGCAGCGCATAGCGCACTTTCACGCGCGTATTCGGCACCATGTAGTAGAGAATAGCGAATGTGAGGCAGATCACCATGAGTTGTGCGCCCCGAAGGGTGACGGAAAACGGTCCCAACCCCTCCATCAAGGTTTCGCTTTCCAGCGCCGCCGTGATCCCCAACACCAGCGCCGCCACAAACGGCAACAGCAGGGTAATCACCAGGTAATCGCTGATCATGCGGAATGGATTGCGCGAATGTTTCACGCCCCAGATGCGGTTGAACGACCACTCCACGTTGCGCATCAGGCCCAGCACGGTGGAAAGCACATAGATGATGCCCGATATGGTAAGCGCCCGGCGGTTGGTGGCCCCGCGTTCGGCCAGCCTGACCAGCAATTGCACCGGCCCCGCATCGTCGTCTCCCGCCACCTGCGCACCGGGGAAGAGCAGGCCGATCAGGTCGCGCCACAATTCCTCGTTGACCTTGTCCCCAGGCGCGTGATCTTTCTCCTCCGAGAGCGGGTCGGTCCCACCTGGTTCAAACAATTCAACAGTTTCGAGGACGTGAACCGGTTTCTCCGCCTCCGCCAGTTCTTCTTCCCCGGTTCCCTTCTCTTCCCCCCGGATGACCTCGACGACATGATTCAGGCGCTCGTTAATTCTCGCCGACATCATCCCGTACACTTCGTCGCCCAGGTTAAAACTCTGGATAAAGAAAAACATAAAGGCGAGAAAGGGAACGATAAAGAGCATGGTCGCAAAGGTAAGCGCCGATGCTCGCAGCAGCAGCATCTCTTCCATCAGGCCGCGAAAGATCAGGATCGCGACCCGCACCTGCTTGCTGATGATGCCGCCGGGGATGCGCTCCCCCGGACGACCGATCTGCCAGACGTCATGCCGTACGAACCGCAAGACCTTTTCCAAGACTACCCTTAACCGCTTCATGGCTCCATGCTACACGCATGGCCGCGGCAGGGCAAGCCGGGCGGTTCAATCCGATTATTTGACCGCATCGCGGCGCTGTTTCAGTTCGCGCCAGGTGCTGAGGATGACGCCTTCCTCCTCGATAACCTGCTTGATCTCCGGCGAAATCAGGATGTGATAATCGCTGAACAGTATCTCCCGGTTCCGCGACAAGGCTTTTCCTTCTTCCGTCGGCATGGTGGGATGGACATTGAACCATGTAACGCCCGGCTTGAGATTGCGGATGGTCTTGATGAACTGATCTTTCCTTTTCTCAATATCTTTCCAGTCGTACGAGGATGTGTCAATCACGTCGAGGACCGGCAAGCCCGCTGCCCAAATCTTCTCAAGATAGGGTAACAGGAGGCGATATATTTGCGATTCCTCCGGGTCGGCGCTTGCGCCGGCGGCGCCGATAAGCAGCGGAATCTGCTTCTCTATCGCCACTTTCACGTAGCGCTCGAAAAACAGGGGCTGTGCATAGAGCGTGCCCATATGCGAATCGAGATGCGTGATATTGATGCCCATCTTTTCGGCCAGGGCGATCTGGGCGCGAATCTCCGCCTCCACTTCATCCGGCGTCGCGTTCTCCACGACGCCCCGGACATTCGCGTGCATATAGCCCGAATCATCCACCAGCCCCGGCGTCGCGCCGCGCCCCGCCACCGGCCCCCAACGGTACGGTCGCCACTCCGATGTCAGCGTCAGGTGAAGGCCGGCATCCACTCCGGGATGCTCGTTGAGATAGGCAACGAATTCCGGCACCCACGGACAGGGCATCATAATACTGGCGGAGGTTACCGTCCCTGCTTCCAGCGTGGCAATAATGCCCTCATTCGACGCATGCGACATGCCTGCGTCGTCCGCGTGGATCATGAGTATTCTGGCGCCTTCCGGCCAGCCAAGTTTCTCGGCATAGGTCTGGGCATCCGCACCCATCTGAAATCCCGCAAGAATCGCCAGAAAAAACAGCGTTTGCTTCATGTTCTCATACTCCTCTCATCGTTTAAGAATACACCCTTTGGCATTCAGCATGATAACAGACGGAATGGATATTGACAAACCCGTGTTTTCATGGTAAAATGCGATGTGCCTTGACAGGTCCAAGGGGAGTTCTGTCCCTTTGCAAATCGCTCGTTCGGCGTTGAGACTGCTTATCCTTAAATAAGTGTTTGCAAATACTGTATTTATAAACATACATCGGCATCACCGGCGGGTGATCATGATTTCAGGATGGGTACATTGAAGTATTCCCGTGAGATTGTCGCCGAAGTGCTGGCCGCCAATGATATCGCCGATGTCGTCGGGCAACGCTTGGACCTCAAACCGGCGGGGCCGGGTCGGCTGAAGGCGCTGTGTCCCTTTCACACGGAAAAGACCCCTTCATTCACCGTGAACCGGCACCGGCAGATTTTCCATTGCTTCGGTTGCGGCAAGGGCGGCGATGCGCTTGCGTTCATAATGGAACACGACGGATTGAGTTTCAGCGAGGCCCTGCGCAAACTGGCCGAGCGTGCCAATATCCGCCTGCCGATGCCCACGGAAGAAGACGCGCGCAAAGACCTGATGCGCACACAGGTGCAGGACTTCTGCAAGTACGCCGCCCGCTTCTACCGCGAACTGCTGGCCCATCCCATGCGCGGAAGCCTGGGCCGCCAATATTTGAAAACACGGAACCTGAAGGACGCCACCATCCAACGCTTCGGGCTGGGCTTCGCCTCGGCGACCGGCTCGGACCTGCTGGATGCCGCGCGTGAAAAGGGGTACAAGGATTACGTGCTGGAGGCGTCGGGGCTGTTCAAACGCAGCGACGGCGGACGCCTCTATGACTTCTTCCGGAACCGCCTGATTTTTCCGATCAAGGACATTCCGGGCAATACCGTGGCCTTCGGCGGGCGTGATCTGGGCGACAGCCCGGCCAAGTACATCAACTCGCCGGAAACGGCCGTGTACAAGAAAAGCCGGATTCTCTACGGGCTTCACGAGGCGCGCGACGCGCTTCGCCGCGAGCCGACCGTGATTCTGGTGGAGGGCTATTTCGACCTGCTGCGCTGTTTCGACGCGGGCATTCAAAATGTCGTGGCCACCTGCGGCACCGCCCTGACCTCCGAACAGGCCGCCCTGATCCGGCGCTATGTCCCGGAAGTGACCATCGTTTATGACGGCGACCCAGCGGGCGTGCGCGCCGCCCTGCGCGGCATCGGCGTGCTGGTGGGCGCTGGCCTGACCGTGCGCGCACTGGCCCTGCCTGACAACCAGGACCCGGACGATTTCATCCGGGCGCAGGGCGCGGACGCCTTCCGCGACCTTCTGCGGCACGCCGCCGATTTCATCGCGTTTTATGTGCGCATGAGCACGGAAAGAACCAAAACCATCGAGGGGCGCACCGAGG
>CAZLII010000220.1:0-7322 GCA_964559065.1 uncultured Nitrospirales bacterium
AACGGTCATCTGACTGCTCCTGTCATTTCGAGGGAGCATAAGCGACCGAGAAATCCTGGCCTGTGGTTAAGATTTCTCGCTGCGCTCGAAATGACAAGGCTGCGCTGCTAAGAAAATGGGCCCTTTTCTTCTGCGAATCGCCGCCAGAGGAGGTCTGGGACTCGCAATAACGTAAATTGGGTTGTGGACCATGCTCACGTCGGGGTACTCAACTTTTCATGGCACGCTGACGCGTGACAACGTGTAAAATGGCAGGAGTTGGGAAAACAGGGGACAATAGCGCGGAGATGCGGATGCAGGACGCTGGTTTTGATATGCGTCGGGATGGCGATGCCAATCATGAAGGCGCTGAGACCCGCCAGGACGCGGCGCACATGCAGGCAATGGCGGAGGCGCTGGAAACCGCGCGTCGCGAACGCGACGCGGCCCAGGCCGCCGCGAACCGCATGGCCGCGGAGGCAACAGCGATTCTGGAACGACTTCAGGTCAATGAGGCGGCGTTCGCGCGGATGCAGGACAGGTTGTTGGCCATGGCGCGGCGGCGCATGGCGTCCGACGGCGCGGCAGCGGGCGCGGGGCTGGTCGAGGAACTGGAAGACGCACGCGCCGAGGCGGATGCCTACCGCGCCCAGTTGGAAGAGGAACGCGGGCGCATGGCGCAGGAATTGGGCCAGGCGCGCGCGGAGCGCGAAATCGCCGAAACGGAACTGGAATCGCTGCGCGCGGAACGCGGCAACCTGACAATGGCGCTTGAGGCGGCGCGCGGCCGCATCGGCGCACTGGAAAAGGAACTCGACAAGGCCCGCAGGCAGACGTCCATTCAGACGGCGGAACTGGACGCGCTGCGCCGCGCAGCGGCGCAGCAGGTGGCGGCGGCGCAGGTTCAAGCCGGGGAACTGGAACAACGCATCGCGCACGCGGAAACCGCGCTGGACGCCCTGAGGCAAACCTGCCGCGCTACGGACAGCAGCCTGCGGCGTCAAGCCGCAGCGTTATTGGAAGCGGCAGACGTGCTGAATGCGCTGGCTGATCGCCACGCCGTCATGAAAGAAGCCGGCCTGGAACAGGCGCCCTCCGCCGGGTATGCGGACCGGCAGGGATTCCTCTTTGCGCCGAAAGAAGGCGACGACCAAACCACAGGGGAGGAAGCGGATTCATTGTCGTCCGACGATGCGCCGGCCCCGCCATCCCCCCAACAAGAACAACTGCGCGCCATCGCGCAAGAAGTCCTGCGTGACACCCCCGCAGAAACTCCTCACGACGACTGATCTTCCGCCGAAGGCGGCGCGTGCAGCCGATTATTCGCGGCGCAGCACGCGTCCGATCAGGTTGTTGACCCCATTGACCATCTCGTCTTCGACGGAGGGATGCCAGCCGACGGGCGAGGCGTACTGCGTCTGGATGACGGTGGCCTGGTAAACGCCCTGCCGGACAATTTCGCGCGTCGGGATGTAGAGGTTGTGCTCACCCATGTAGGCGAAGACCATGATCGGGCGCTCTTGACGCCAAGCGTCTTTGACGCGCATGCCGATGGGCGCGCAGACTTCGCCCTGCATCGCCACGAAGATGAGCGGGCCAATGGTGGCGGCGATGCATTCCTCGTAGCGGCAGGGGAACTCGCGCGGTTCGTCGTATTCCTGAACCAGAAATCCGTCGTCAGTGCAGACCCAGTCTGTGGTGCGCATGGGAAAGGGGATGTTCTCTTCATAGTGGCGAATCAGGGCGCGAATCCAGTTGGTGCCTCGGTCCTTGTGGGGATAAGGAATGAAGCCGATGTCCTTGGGATGGAAATTGGCGAGGCGCTTGGCTTCTTCATAGGGCATCGGCTTGGCCAGCGGCAGGGAGATAACCTCCAGCCGCGCATGGATGGGGCCGGTGACATCCTGCATCGGCCGCGCGGCAATGGCCATGACCTCGTCGGCAAGTTCGAGGCCGATCTTCTCTACCACATCGCGCGGCGCATTCATACCATGCGTGGTGAACTGATTGCCGCCGCAGGCATCGGCATACATCGCCAGGCAGCCCGGCACGCGCTGCTCGATGGCCTTCACCGCGACGCCGGGATGCCCCGCCCCGATGGCATTGCCGGAAAAATCGTCGAGCGGATGCACGGGATGATTGAAGAGCATCGCGACCACGGCATCGTCGCGCCGCACGCGGAGCAGTTGTACCTCGTAATCAATCGGGGCGCGCCCCATATTCTTCAAAAAATACGCATGTCCCCAGCCGAATTCCAGGCGGACCGGACCGGATTCGTTGTCCATCGCCTCACGAATCAGATCGAAAATCCGCGCGGCGAGCCAGCGCCCGTATTCAAAATTTTCCGGGACGATCTGGATGGGCGCGGCGTGGTTGTGGGTGGCGAGCAGTACCAGGCAGGCCGGGTCCAGTCCCAGTTCATCGCGGCAGCGCTGGCGCAGGATCGGCGTGGCGACATCGAGACAGTTGAGGTCGTAGGTGACAATCGCCATGCGCCGCGCGCCATCAAACAGCGTCAAGGCCCGCGCATAGATGTCGTCATGCACGCTCTCCAAGCGATCGCCCATGACCCCCACCGGCCGGGTGGCGATGTCCGGCGTGATAACCGCCTTCGCCACCCCCGCGCGCAGCACCACGACATCAGCGCTGGCAAAGACAGCGGAAAACAGCGATGCTGTGACTAGAAGAATCGCATGTTTGTACATGGCCATATCCTTTCCACGATTTCAGGTTCCGAAGACGACTACCGGTTTTCCGCGAAAGACTCAAACAGGGCACACACGTTTTCGGTCGAAATCCCCGCCTGCACGTTGTGGATTGTGTTGAAGACGAATCCTCCGCCGGGACTGAAGATTCGGATTCTTTCTTTTACCTCGCGCCGCACATCATCGGGCGTGCCGAAAGGCAACGTGTTCTGCGTGTCAACGCCGCCGCCCCAGAATACCAATCGGTCGCCATAGATGTCCTTGAGTTCCTGCGGCACCATTCCCGCCGCCGAACACTGCACAGGATTGAGGATGTCGAATCCGGCTTCGACGAAATCCTCGATAAAGATACGCACCGAACCGCAGGAATGAATGAAGGATTTCCACGAGGTATTTGCGTGAATCCAGTCATTGATGCGCCGATGGAACGGTTTGTACAGGTCGCGGTATGCCTGCGGGGAGATAAAGGGGCCATGCTGTGTGCCAAAGTCGGTCCCTGTCACAAATACAGCGGACGGTGTCTCACCGGCCACTTCGTGTATTCTGGTCCAGTTCTTTATCGCAATGTCACACTGTCGGTCGAATACCTCGTACACATAGTCTCGCCGGGCCGTGGTGCTCATATACCACTCGGAAATGTCGCGAATGCCTTTCGGATACTTGATCCAGGGCACGGGCACCAGGGCGATATCGCCGAAAGCAGCCCCTCCGAAATTGGCCAGGATGGCCCGGTCGGTGGCGCGCAGGCGTTTGGCTTCACTCCGGAAATGTTCCAGATCGGCATCGGAAATCGGCCCGAATTCCTGCAGATTGTCCTCGACATTGAGCGATGCGTCATCCACGGGATCTTGCCGCACAATCGTATCGAAATAGAAGCCCCCCTGCGGCATGCGTCCGCTGGGCGGGGCGGTCCTGTCGCCCTCCGGATACATCAGAATGTCCCCGTTGGGTTCCGGGTCGGTGTTGAAGGCTTCCGGCACAAGGACGGGGGTTCCGTCGAACAGCGTCCACTCCCGCCAGTTTTCGTTTCTGAACCCGAACAGCGTTCGCGGTCCGCCGAGTGCGACGACGTCCACGCCCAGCACGTTCATAAGGTCCGGAGCGATTTCCCCGAGCATCTGGTAGGGTTCCACCACCTTGACCGGCGTGCCCGGCGGGTCAAGATTGAGCGCCTGGCGCAGTTTGTATACGGAACTAACATGCATGCCGGTAACCGCACTCGCGCCGAGGTCGAGCGGCACACGGTCGGGTTGCTTGTGGTTGAGTGCGCATTCCACGCGTTCTCTGGACGTCATGTCATTGCCTTTCTGTTTGGCTGAGCCAAGTCCGCTCGATTTGCTCGAGTGTTTTCCCCTTTGTCTCCGGCACAAACAGCGCTATAAAAATCAGCGAAATCAGGCACATTGCCGCGTACACGAAAAAGGACTTCCCCGCAAGATGCGCCAGCATGCGCGGAAAGGTCTGTGATACCGCGAAACACGCGATCCACAGACATATCGTGGCCGCGGACATGGCCGTGCCGCGCACCCGGGTGGGGAATATCTCCGACAGAACCACCCATACCACCGGTCCCATCGCCACCGCGAACGATGCGACATATGCGAGCGTGAACAGCAGCACCCACGGTCCTTCAAAACTCCCGGTGATGAAAGCCCCGCCCAGAAGCACAAGCGACACCCCCATGCCCGCCGAGGCGATCAGCAACAGGGGTTTGCGCCCCAATCGGTCAACGACCGCAATGGCCACGATGGTGAACGCGAGATTCACCGCGCCCACGATAACCGTCTGTGCGATGGCCGCGGTGGCGCCCAGCCCGGCGGACTTGAATATCTCGGGCGCATAGTAGAGCACAACGTTGATACCCGTCACCTGTTGCAGGACAGCGAGAACAACCCCTATCAGCAGGGCCATCCGGAGTCCTGGACGCAGCAACTGCCCCACGCCCCGTTCTTCGCTCATGACCGCCTCGGTGATCTCCGCCAGTTGCCTGCCGGCCAGTTCGGGACCGCTGACGCGCGCAAGGACATGGCCGGCTTCTTCGATGCGACCGCGCTTGACCAGCCATCGCGGGCTTTCAGGCACGAACAACAGGAAGCCGAAGAACAACGCTGCGGGCAACGTTTCACTGCCGAACATCCAACGCCAGCCATAGGCGACATTCCAGGCCTGCATATCCATCCTGTCGCCGATATAGGCAATCATGGCATTTACAAAATAGACGACCAGCATGCCCGAAATGATGGCGAACTGGTTGACGGATACCAGCCGCCCGCGCACGCCTGCGGGCGCAATCTCTGCGATATACAGTGGCGACAGCATGCTGGCCGCGCCGATACCGAAACCGCCAAGCATGCGGGCGACCACGAATTCCGTCAGATTTCGCGGAAGTGCCGACCCGATGGCCGAGACAGTGAACAAAATGCTGGTGGCGATGAGCACTTTCTTGCGCCCGAATAAGTCGCTGAGCGCCCCCGCAAACGCGGCCCCGAAAATACATCCTACGAGGGCGCTGGAGACCGCCCAGCCCTGGAGGTCTTCGTTCAGTTGAAAGCGTTCTGTCAAGAAACCGATGGCGCCGGATATGACCGCCGTATCGTATCCGAAGAGCAGTCCGCCCAGTGCGGCCACGCACGCAAGCATCCATACGTAACGGGTGTTGTGCGGGGGGGCGCTTTCCCCGTTCCAGCCCTGTGACATGGCAACCAAGTTTATTCCCTCCCCGCCGCGCCGAATTCAGTTGAATTGCGGCGTAATGACAACCGTCTGGTTCAGTTGCGGCGCAGTGGACGGCCAGACCGTCTTCCCGCCGCCCATTGTCCCACTTCGTTCATGAACGCGGCCGTTGCGGCCCATTATAACCGCATTTGTGTTCCGATTGGTTTCAGGTCGATCTGCAGGTCGATCTGTCGGACATGATTGCATAATAACCACAATCGGTTTCCGGCACTCTAATGCGTCATGCGCCCTGTTATCTTAACCGATTTCGCCATAGCCTGGGAGGACTGGGCAGTGTCATTCTGATGCGTCCCATTATGATGGCACGGTGGATAAGTGGTTTTCATTAGAGGGTTTAGCGTTGCATTTCCGCTGAAGTCATGTCGCTAGTACGCGAACAGAAAACCAGTAGAAATCCGGATGTTGCGTCCGCATTTCTGTTCCGGAAATCACTTGTCCAATAGCATCATGCCCATTAACGGCGTGCGCCGGCAAGGGCTTCTGACCCTGTCGGCGCGGGGATGGATTTTGAATTGGTTATTCGACCGTGACGCTTTTCGCGAGGTTGCGGGGCTGGTCTACGTCGCAGCCGCGATTGGCGGCGACATAGTAGGCGAACAGTTGCAGGGGAACGGCGACGACGATCGGACTGAAAGGTTCGTAGCACTCGGGCACGTAGAACACGTCTTCGCTGTGCGGTTTGATGGCGTCGTTGCCTTCGGTGGCGACGGAAAGCACGATGCCGCTGCGTGCGCGGATTTCCTGGATGTTGGAGACCATCTTGTCGTAGGTGTCGCCGTTGATCGCGACGCAGACCACAGGGAGTTCGTCGGTGACGAGCGCAATGGGGCCGTGCTTCATTTCGCCAGCGGCGTAGCCTTCGGCGTGGATGTAACTGATTTCCTTGAGTTTCAGGGCGCCTTCGAGCGCACTGGGGAAGTTGTAGCCGCGGCCGAGGTAGAGGGCGCTCTGCGCATCTCGGTACTTGGGATCGGCGGCGCAGCACTTGATGTCTTCCTGGTTGTCCAGAATCCACTGAATCTTATCGGGAATCTGGCGCAGATGCGCGATCATTTCCTTCGCTTGCGCCTTGTCCATCACGCCGCGCACTTCGGCGAGCCAGATGGTGAACAGCGCAAAGGCGGTGCATTGCGAGGTGTAGGCCTTGGTTGAGGCGACGCCGATTTCCGGCCCCGCGTGCTGGTACACCACGCCGTGCGATTCGCGCGCCACGCTCGAACCCACCACGTTCACGATCGAGGCGACTTTCGCGCCCCGGCTCTTCGCGATGCGGATCGCCTCCAGGGTGTCGGCGGTCTCGCCGGACTGCGACACGGGAATCATGATGGTATTCGGCGGGACAATCGGGTCGCGGTAGCGGTATTCGGACGCGAGATCGAGTTCCACGGGCACCTTGGCGAATTTTTCGATGAGGTATTTGCCGACCATGCCGGCATGCCAGGCCGTGCCGCAGGCCACGATCACAATCTTCTCGCACGCCTTCAACTCCTCGACGGAGATGTTCATGTCCGGCAGATTCACTTCGTCGGAGCCTTCGTGCACGCGGCCACGCAGGGTGTTGCGGATGACGTTCGGCTGCTGGTGGATTTCCTTGAGCATGAAATGCGGATAGCCTTCCTTCTCCGCCGCCGCGTCGTCCCAATCCACCGTCTTCACTTCCAACTGCACGGGGTTGCCGTGGATGTCTTCAATCTTATAGCCGTCGCGCGTAATGCGGCAGACCTGGCCATTGTCAATGTAAAGCACCTTTCGCGTGTATTTCATGATTGCCGGCACGTCTGAGGCGACGAAGGCTTCATCGTCGCCCAGCCCCACTATCAACGGGCTGCCGTGCCGCGCCGCCACCAGCACCTCCGGTTCCTCCTTGCAGCCCACGCCGATGGCATACGCGCCTTCGACATC
>CAZLII010000221.1:0-7320 GCA_964559065.1 uncultured Nitrospirales bacterium
GTTTTCGCCATAAATTCCCTCTCCCTCCGGGAGAGGGGCAGGGTGAGGGAGAAAAACGACAGCCCTTTTGCCCAAGTAACCAATACTGCTTCAGAAGTTCTCGGGGACAGGTTTGCCTGTAGGAAAAGCCCTTGGCGTTACCCCGATTCGATGGTATTTTCAAGGTTATTGAAACATGTGGTTTGCATTGCCAGTAGGTTGTTTTGGACAAGCATGGAGCGGCGTCACGAGGTAAAAAAACGACTCCCCGTGTGGCCCTTTTCGGGGCCACGACGGGGAGTACTGAGGGGCTTCGTGTTATTAAGGGGAATCTATCTCCGCCGCATCCGCGTGGCAATAATCCCCAGGATACCCAGACCCAGAATCCCGATGGATGCCGGTTCCGGAACCGGCGGCGGGGTCTTCCAACCGCCTCCCACAGTTCCCATCATGTTGTCATTGCCGCATTCCATTGTGAAGTGAAACCACAAGTCATCTGTCATTTCATCGCCCGGCTCCAAGCCAAGAGCAGCAAGCAGCCAACCAGACATGTCAAAAGCCACCATGTTGTGGGAACCCCCCAGAAAACCTGTGTCACCATCTGTCAACCCCGTCTGAGACAAGAAGTTACCAGTAGCGATCTGTGTGCCGCCGCTGGAGCGCATCCACGGGTTTGATCCACTGTTCTGATCATAGTACACTACCGTGACAGGCGTTTCGGGACCAACCGCGTAGACGGTATAGGCGAGGGTCGGGGACAACCAATCCACGTCTATCACCCAATCATATAAATAACTGGACATTAGCCTCTTGTCAGCGCCGCTGGGCAATGGATTACCCCCCTCACCGGCATCGCCATAGTATGGCATGTCTCGTGAGATGAAAATGTCACCGGACGTCCACCCTTGGTAGCCATTGATGAAATTCCATCCGCCAACCATCCGAAACTCGAGCGCAGATTTGTTAAAGAACATCCCTTCCAAGTCCCAGATTTGGCCTGTTTGGCACCCCGCCTCGACTTCCTGATCTTCGCCGCCTATGCCAAGAGGGCCGCCACCAAAGTTAACGTTTGCCATGCCATCATGCACGGTAATATTGTACTGGTCTTGAAGCACCGGCAACCGTGATGCCATCGCAGTTCCCATGGTCAGGCACATTACCAGTGCCATCACCGCCACTGTCATCTTTCGCATTGTCTCGTACTCCTTCTTGATTTTCGTTGCCCGCTTTGGATGCCCCGGAAGAACCTCACACGCCCTCCGTGTCTCACGTCACATCCCCGCAGATTCAAGTTTTCAGCCCATAAACGGCACATGCCGGCGTTCACTGCATGAACACCGCCTGCCGTAAGATACGCAACTTCGATGCCAATTCCCGCGCATTGCCCGAAAAAAATCGTAACATGTTTTTTAATAACGACTTGCAGAGATGGCCAAGACACCCCGGATTGACCAAGTTGGTCAACTTTTGCGGCATAGGTTTGTCAACGCTGACATACTTGTTTATCGGCGTACGGGTGGCCAGCGCCTTATTTTGGGGGCTGAGCGCACCCCTCTCCTTGGTTGGATGGGAAAAAACGCCCTCTTGTCGGCATTCCTTACCGATTCGGAGTTGGGTTTCCCGGTGCGGAGGGCCATCTTATGTCGTTATTTTTCAATAACTTAGATTCAAATGATGTAGTGGCATGGGCATTGCTCTTGCCTGGATGGCCCCGCATCTTCCGGGGGTTGGAGAGGAATATCATGACCCCTTTTGCCGGGATAGACGCCACGCGCGTGCTGGTGGAGGGCATGCGCACAGCCGAATTGCATCACCGCTACCTGGCGCAGAACATCGCCAATGTGGACACGCCGAACTACGTCCCGGTGGAGATGGATTTCCAGAAGACCCTGCGCGCAGCCCTCGAGGGGCGGGGCGGCATCGCCCTCCGCACGAGCCGACCCCGCCACCTCGATTTTACCCAGCATAAACCACAATTCGAACGTCTTGCATTTTTGTCCAAGAATGACTACAATAAGGTGGACTTGGACGATCAGATGGCGAAGTTGTCCGAAAATACCAGCAGGTACACGACTTACGCCGCGCTGACCGCCAAGCGCTTTGAAATGGTGAAGAACATGTTGAACGCGCTGGCGCGTTAAGAAAGGGTGACATGATCAAAGCCATTTCAGCGCGCGACATTGCCGTGAGCGGGCTTCGCGCCCAGCGCATGCGGATGAACGTGATCGCGAACAATCTCGCGAATGCGGAAACGACCCGCACGCCGGATGGCGGGGGGGCGTTTCGGCGACAGTTGACGATATTTCGGGGCGAGCAGATTCGTCGGGGTGCGAATCCTCAGCAACTTGGCGTTCGTGTCAAGAATATAGTGCCGGATCCGACACCGCTGCGCATGGTCTTTGATCCGCAGCATCCCGACGCGGACCCCGACGGGTATGTGCAGTACCCGAATGTGAACGTGGCGGTGGAGATGGTGGACTTGATATCGGCCCAGCGGGCCTACGAAGCGAACATTGCGGTGATTGTGTCCAGCAGCCGGATGCGGCAGCGGGCGCTGGACATTATACAGAGGTGAGCCGCCAGCGTGGGATTGATGAAACATGGTTGATCCGCTGAAAGTGCCGGGGCTGGGCGCGCGACCCGTGGAGGTCAGCCCGCTGCAGATGCGCACGCCGCAGCCGCGCGCGTCCGAGGGCGGGGCGTCTTTCAAGGCGGTGCTGGCGGATGCGGTGACGGAA
Organism: uncultured Nitrospirales bacterium; assembly: GCA_964559065.1. Classification (GTDB taxonomy): domain Bacteria; phylum Hydrogenedentota; class Hydrogenedentia; order Hydrogenedentales; family CAILVY01; genus CALEDJ01. The sequence goes on from CAZLII010000221.1 coordinate 2,718, forward strand.
GTGCAGCGCCTGCAGAACGAGGCGGACAAGACCATCAAGCAGTTGGTGGCGGGTGAGATTACCGATGTGGCGGAGGCCATGCTGGCGGTGGAGCGTGCGGATGTGGCGTTTCAGACCATGATGACCGTGCGGAACAAGGTCGTCGCGGCCTATGAGGAGATCATGCGGATGCAGGTCTGATGCGGCTGAATGGCCGCGGTGCGGACGGGAGCATCCGGGACAATTGAAGCGCGGGCGCGCAAGGCGCGGGGTTTCGGCGGGAAATGCAGGGCTGTGTTTCCCCCGGCCCCATGCATGGCGACTGGCGCCCGACGCTCCCGGCGGCGGGCATGACAATGGGCGTTCGCCGTCGTGCCGGCGGAGGTTATAATTGAATCCAGCCCATGCCAATGGGCGGCGACGCGACGACCCGGCGCGATGCGCGGCGGCAATCGCCGCGCTTGTCCTCATTGGCGAAGATACGGCGGGAAACGATGGGACGGATGCGGGGTCCCGCGCTTCCCGGTTCATGGTTGTTGCGAACGCGCGGCGTTCGGGCGCAAGATGTGGATAGGGTGGAGCGGCGCACCGGGGTATCCGGCGCAGCCGAAGAAAAGACGCTGTTCCCGGCTGATGCAGCCGGACGGCGATGGGGTATGGCCCTGTGGACTTTTTGCGCCAACTCTTGAGTGGGATCACCCAGGCATGGCAACGCCTCTCGCTGAGCGCCCGCATCAACATTGTGCTGGCGGGGGCGGCGGTGGTGGCGCTGATGGTCATCCTGGTGCTTACGGGCGCCCGCCCGCAGTATGTGACGCTTAGTGCCAACGTCGAGCCGGACCAGGTCTCCAAGATCGTGGATGTGCTGACCCAGGAGAACATCGCCTACCGTCTGGAGAACAACAACCGGACCGTCCTGGTGCCCGTGCAACATCGCAGCCGCGCGCAACTGCTGCTGGCCGATAGCGGCCTGCCCGTGGGCCGGCGCGTGACGCCCGGACTGGAACTCTTCCAGGAGCGCGAACTGATGACCAATCAGTGGCTGCAGGACGTGAAGTTCATGCGGGCCATTCAGGGGGAAATCGAACGGCAACTCAACGCCTTTGAATTCATTGACTATTCCTATGTCCTCATCCGGGAGGCGAAGGAGGAGTTGTTCGTTTCCGAGCAGCGTCCGTCGGAGGCGGCGGTCACGCTGGAGGTGACGCGGCCGCTGAGCAAGCAGGAGGTGAAGGCGATAGTGAATATGGTGGCGCATGCGGGCGGCCCCAACCTGCACCCCGGCAATATCACCGTGACGACGACGCGGGGCGACGTGCTCTACCTGCCGCCGCAGTCCGATTTCGCATCCATCGCCAACTCCAAATTGGAATTGGTGGCGGACTGGGAAAAGCAGCGGGAGAGCAAATTGCTGGCCAAACTGCGGGAACTGGGCGTACGCGGCACCGTCACGGTGAGCGCGAAACTGAATTTTGATCACAAGGAGATCAACGACGAGACGGTGAGCGAGGGCACAGAACTGAGCACCTTCACCTCGACCGTCAGCGTCAGCAGCGCGGAGCGGCTGCCGGAAGGCGCGCCGGGCGCCTTCGCCAATGTGCCGGAGGCCGCCGCGGCGGCGGGGGGCGTGGTGACGACCGAGGAGACGGAGGAGGAGATCATCAACTATGAGCCGTCGCGCACGCTGACGAAAACGCGTTCTGACCCCGGCGATGTGGTAAAATTTCAGGTGGCCCTGATCGTGGAGGGCGATTATCAGGAGACGACGGACGAAGCGGGCGGGTCGGTTCGGGAATACGTGGGCCTGTCGGAGGACCGCCGGCAGGCGTATATAGACTTGGCGAAGGCGGCCGTGGGCGAGGGTGAAATTCCCACGGAGGTCGCGATCCACGACCATCCCTTCGCCATTGATCAACTGCCCATCGCGGTCGCCGCGCTGGACGAGGCGCGGGCCGCCGGACAATGGACGCAACAGATGCAGTGGATGTGGACTGCCGCGCAGATTCTGGCCATTCTGGTTGGCTTTTACATCATCCGGATGCTGCTGCGCCGGGCGATAGAAGCGCCGTCCGAAGAGGAAGAGGAAGTGATTCCGCTGCCTGAGGCGACCCGCGAGGATTTGCGCCGCCACGACGTGGCCATGGAAGTCAACCGCATGGCGCGGGAAGAACCGCAGGGGGTGGCGGCGCTGTTGCGCGGCTGGATGGCAGAAGAGCATGAGTGAGCATGGCCAAGAAAAAGGATAAGAAGGTCGCGCCGGAAGAATTGGACGGCCGACAGAAGGCGGCGATCCTGCTGGCCTGTCTGGGACCGGAGAACGCGGGCCGCGTCCTGGCCCAACTCCGCGAGGATGAAGTGGACCAAATCACGCTGGACATCTCCGGCCTGGGCACGATAGACCCGGACCTGAAGGCGGCGGTTTTCGACGAACTGCATCAGATGGGCGTGGCCAAGCAGTTCGTGGCGCAAGGCGGCATTGATTTCGCCAAGGACCTGCTCGAACAATCCTTTGGCGCGGAGCGCGCCTTTGAAATCCTCAACCGACTGCAAAACAGCCTGCAGGAAGTCCCGTTTCAATTTCTCAAGAAGGCCGATGCCGGGCAGATTTCCAGTTTCATCCAGGATGAGCATCCCCAGACCATCGCGTTGATTCTCGCGCATCTGGAACCCCCCATCGCCGCGATTATCCTCTCCGCGCTGCCGCAGAATGTGCAGTCTGACGTCGTCATGCGCATCGCCACCATGGACCGCACCGCGCCGGAAATCGTGCGCGAAGTCGAGCGCGTGCTCGAACGGAAAATGGCCGCCATCTTCAGCCAGGGTTTCACCTTCGCAGGGGGGGTGAAGGATGTGGCGGAAATCCTGAACCGCGTCGAACGCACCGCTGAAAAGACTATTATGGCGGAACTGGAGGAGCGCGACCCGGAATTGGCCGATGAGATCGCCCGGCTGATGTTCACCTTTGACGACATCATTTACGTGGACGACACCGGCATCCAGAAAACGCTGCGTGAGATCGAAACGAAAGACCTCGCCCTTGCCCTCAAGGCCGCCAGCGACGAGGTTACCGACAAGATTTTCCGGAATATGTCGGAACGCGCGCGCGAAATGATCAAGGAAGAAATCGAATACATGGGGCCGACCCGTCTCAAGAGCGTGGAAGAGGCGCAGCAGCGCATCGTGGCGACCATCCGGCGCCTGGAAGAGGCAGGCGAACTGATCATTTCCGGGCGCGGCGGCGGCGAGATCGACGAGATTCTGGTCTGACAGCGGCTGCGCGGGGGCTTTTCGCCCCGCCGCGGCAGGGAGCACTGGGCGCATGGAGAGGGTCATCAAAGTGGATGGCGCGCATGGGCGCGCCGTCGTGCGTGCCGCAACCGACACGCTGGAAGAATTCCCGCCCCGGGAAGCGCCCCGACTCGATTTTCCGCCCATCAGCGATCCCGCCCGGCCCGAGTTCACCGACCCCGAAGCGATTCGGCGGGCTGTACTGGCCGAAGCCCGCGAAGAGGCGGCCCAAAAGATTCAGGAAGCCTACGCCGAGGCCTTCGAGCGCGGCGTGGAAGCCGGGCGCGAGCACTTCGCGCAATCGGTGGCGCAGGCGTCCGCCGCGCTGCAAAGCGCCGCCGAGGCGATGCAGCGGGCGCGCGAGGAATTCCTGGCATCGCTCGCGCCACAGGTGATTGAACTGACGGCGCTGATCGTGCGGCGGATTCTCGGGCGCGAATCGCGCGAGGACCCCGAACTCATCCACCGCACGGTGCGGCGCACCCTGGAGAAAATCGCCGACCGGCAGCGGCTCGTGGTGCAGGCGCACCCCGCCGATTTGGAGGCGCTACGCGCCCAGAAGATTCGCCTGCTGGAGGATTTTCCGGGTGTTGACATTCTCGAAGTGCAGGCGTCGGATTCCGTGTCGCCCGGCGGTTGCATCGTGGAATCCGAACGGATGCACGTGGACGCCCGCCTCGAAACCCTGTTGGGCAACATCCTGCGCGCGCTGGAAGGGTCGGATTCATGCCCACCGTCAACCTGAGCGAATACCTCGCCCGCGCCGACGCCGCCGAACCGATTGTCGCCTATGGCAAAATCGCCGAAGTCGCGGGCCTGACCATTCAGGCCACAGGCCCGAAAATGAAGATCGGCGACTTGTGCCACGTTCAGGCCGACGGCGGGGCCGCGCACATCCCGGTGGAAGTCGTGGGTTTCCGGGACCACCGCATCCTGCTCATGCCGCTGGGCGGCATGCGCGGCATCGCTCCGGGCAACCTGCTCATTCCCACGCACCATTCCCGCATGGTGCGGGTGGGCGAAGGCTTGCTGGGCCGCGTCATCGGCGCCATGGGAAACCCCATTGACGGCGGGCAGCCGCCGCAGTGGACACAGGAAGTGCCGCTGCATGCGGACCCGCCGCCGCCCATGGCGCGCCGCCGTATCGCCGAACCGATTGCGACGGGCATCCGCGCCGTGGACGCCTGCGTCACCTGCGGCAAAGGGCAGCGCATCGCGATCATGTCCGGCAGCGGTATCGGCAAAAGCAAGATGATTGGCATGATCGCCCGCAATACCAATGCAGATGTCAACATAATCGCGCTGATCGGCGAACGCGGCCGCGAGGTGCGGGAAT
>CAZLII010000222.1:0-7290 GCA_964559065.1 uncultured Nitrospirales bacterium
CGTCCAACTCCGGCATCACCCAGTCCAGAATAACCAGCCGGGGTGCATCCGGCTGTTGCAGAATGTGCCACGCCGCGCCGCCGTCGTTCACGGTGATCGGTTCATAGCCCCATTTTTTCAGGACTGCGGTCAACATGGCCCGGCATGTCTGATCATCTTCGGCAATCAGGATTCTCACGCAAATTCATCCTCCATGGCCTGTTTCAGAAGTTCAAACTGTTTTTCCAATGTCGCCATCCACGGCGCCATGGCGGCGATGTCGCCGCTCTTGCCCGCCTGTTCCATCTCGGCGGAGGCATGGCGGAGGGCTTCGCCGCCCACATTGGCGGACGACCCCTTGATGGTATGGGCTTGGCGGATTGCGGATTCGACATCCCCGGCGGCCAGATACGCCTTCAAGGTCGTGACCTGGCGGGGCATGTCCTCAAGAAAGGACGCGGTGATCGCCCGCGCCAATGCTGCATCCCCCATAAGACGTCCCATCAGGGCTTCTTTGTCGAATACCGGCGCCTGTATCGTGTCCGCGCCATTGCTATCTTGCGGTTGGGCCACGGCGTTATCGCGCTGCTGCGGGATGCTTTCAGCGCGGTCTTCCTGCGGCAGGAAACGGTCCAGGGTTTCGGCGAGCGCCTTCGGGTCAATCGGCTTCGCGAGGTAATCATCCATGCCCGCGTGCAGGCATTTCTCCCGGTCGCCCTTCATGACGTGGGCGGTCATGGCGATGATCGGGATGGCGTGATTATGGACATTGGACCGGGGATCGCGGATGCGGCGGGTCGCTTCCAGGCCGTCCAACACGGGCATCTGCACATCCATGAGCACGAGGTCATAATCCCGCTGTTCGAGCGCATACAGCGCGTCTTTTCCATTGAACACCGTGTCCGCGTGCAAACCCAATCGCCGCAGCATGCCCAGGGCCACCTGTTGATTCGTAATGTTGTCTTCCGCCAGTAAAATGCGCGCCGAGCGGCGGCGCATTTCGCGGATGGCATGACGGGTGACGATTGTCTGCGCCTTTTCCTCTTGGGCAGCGCCCGCAAGGGTCATGGCCAGGCAATCGAACAAGTCCGACTGGCGCACGGGCTTGGTCAGATAGCCTGAGAAACCAATGGCCTCCAGCCGCCGGGTATCGCCGCGCTGCCCCAACGAGGTCATCATCACCATCAGCGTGTCTTTCAGGGACTTGTCCGCCTTGATGGCCCGGCCCAGCGCTTCGCCGTCCATCTCCGGCATCTGCATATCCATAATGACGACGGCGAACGGGTCGCCCGCTTCGCGCGCCTGATGCAGCATGCGCAATGCCGTCGGCCCATCGGACGTCTGCTCGGCCCTTACACCCCAGGCGGCGCATTGGGCTGCCATAATCTCGCGGTTCGTGGCGTTGTCATCCACCACAAGCACATGCGCGCCCCGAAGTGTCACCGGCGGCGCTTCAATGCGTTTCGGCGCCGGCTGCTTGACAAAAGGCGCGGTAAACCAGAATTCGGAGCCGACGCCCTCTTTGCTGCTCACCCTGATTCTGCCGCCCATCATTTCGACGAGTTGCTCGGAAATGGCGAGGCCCAGGCCGGTTCCGCCGTACTTGCGCGTCGTCGAAGCGTCCACCTGCGTGAACTTGTCAAAGAGAATGTCAATCTTGTCTTCGGGGATGCCGATGCCGGTATCCTTGATCGAGAACCGCAACACCGCTTCCGTGTCCGTCTCGGATTCGAGATACGCCCGCACGGCCACCTCCCCCTGGTGCGTGAACTTGATGGCGTTGCCGGCGAGGTTGATCAGCACCTGTCGCAGCCGCCCTGGGTCCCCCTGCAAATGCGCCGGAACCTGCGGGTCGGCCGCGCAGACAAACTCCAAGCCTTTGTCCTGCGCCCGCGTGGCGAGCATCGCGGCGAAATCGTCGAGCAGGGCGCGCAGATCAAAGTCCAACGTTTCCAAATCCAGTTTGCCCGCCTCGATTTTCGAGTAGTCCAGGATATCGTCAATCAGCGTCAACAGCGATTCGCCGCTGGAACGCACAATTTCCGCGAAATGCCGCTGCTCGTTGTTCAGGTCGGTGTCGAGCAGCAGGTCAATGGCGCCGATGACGCCGTTCATGGGCGTGCGGATTTCATGCGACATGTTCGCCAGGAACTGGCCTTTGGCCATGCTGGCGATCTCGGCTTTCGCGGCCATCTCGTTCGCCCGGGCGGTCGCTTCTTCAAGATGATACAGGGTTTCCTGCAGCGCCGCCTGCGCGCGTTTGCGCTCGGTGATGTCGCGCACCGTGGCCTCCAAGAGCGTTATCCCGTCAAGAGTCATCTTGTTCAGCAGGACGGTGCAGGGAAATGCCTCGCCGTTCATCCGCCGGTGGGTCCATTCGAAATAATGGGAGCCCTCGCGCAGCGCGATTTCCATCATTTCCCGCTCTTTTGCCTCCGAGGGGCTGCCATCGGGTTGCTGATCGGGAGACAATTCCCAAAGGGTGAACATGGCGAATTCGGCCTCATCCTTCAGGCCGAACAGCGCGAGTGTCGCAGGATTGCAGGAGGTGAAGCGCCATTCGGGCGGTTCGAGCGTCATAAGCGCGTCGTGAGAACCCTCAAAGAGGAGGCGGTACCGCGCTTCGCTTTCGCGCAACGCCGCCGTCCGCTCCCGCACCTGTTGTTCCAGAAAAGACCTGCGCTTGTTCAGCAATACGACGAATGCGACCAGCATCGCCGAGAGGAGGGTTCCGACGATTGTGCTCATAAGGCCGGCGCGTGCGGGGTGAATGGCATGGAAAGCCGGTCCAGGATGCCCTGCCACGACATAAGCGCGACCAAAGGCGAAAAGAGGAGTTGTCGTGAAAAAGCCCCAGGAGAAATTATACGGTTGCACGTTAAGATGTTTGTCGGGTTTTTTTTCATGGTCCGGGTGGGAAGAGGCCAGGAACAACGGCGCAGCATCGTGATTCAACTGATACAAATCGAGAATAACAGTCGGTTGCTGGTAGTCAGTCCATGGAACGGTTTGGGCAAAGATACGGTTCAGATGCAGTACAACGATGACGAACCCTTTTAATTGTGCAGGGTCGCTGTCGGCGAAGACAGGATGAAACGCCATGAGGCTCTGTCGATCGTCCGAGTCGTGTTCGTGCGCCAATATCAAGGGTTCCGTGACCGTCACCAAACCGGTCTGTACCGCGTTTTCCATCGCCGCCCGGCGTATTGAATCTGAACCCAGGTCAAAACCAAGCGCCGCTTCGTTGTCTCTCAAGGGTTCTATATACAAAGCGGGGAAATGCATCTCGCGCGCCACAGCGGGGCGACGCTCGCCAAAGGCATTTTTCTCCCAAATGACAAAGTCGGCGATGCCCTCCCGTTGCGTCTCTTCTTCCAGCCGGGACCGCGTATCGGCGGACACGGCGGGGACCCATGCCCAGGCGCGGACGACCGGATTCTTGGTCAGATGGCGGGTGTAGGTATGGAATTCCTGTCTGTCAACGGTTTCGCTCGATGCGAAGAAGCACGCAAGTCCCTCCAGTTGACTGTCACGCAGTTCGCGAATCGTCTCAAGCACCGCCGCCGCCCTCGCCATGGAGAGTTGGGCAAACACTTCCGCGCGCGACTGTTGCTCGCGGTCGTGCGATTCATAGGCGAAAAATAGCGTCAACCAGAAACAGACCCCTGCGGCCATCACGGCTTCGGCATGGCGCGCCAGCCATGCCCGCGTCTGTTCCGGGGCGAGCCGTCTGCGCCAGGCAAACAGCGCAACCCCCGCCCAGAAGATTCCCGCGATCGCGACGGAAAACAGGATCGGGGCGATCAGATTGCTGCGGATAAGCGCGCGCCAGTCGGAGGCGTCAATGTCCATGCCGAAAGCCGCCGCCACATCGCCGGTCCTCGGATCGTGAATCGGAACGAATGCGCTGATCCATACGCCCCAGCGGTCAGGGTAAGGTCCTTGAACAGATGCAAGCCCCTCGGTAAATACCCGGATATCGGCTTCTGTCGCTTCCGCATAAATTTGTCCCGGCGGCGACTCATCTTCAGAGCCAGCCGGCTCGGAATCCACATAGAAAAAAATCTCGCCCCCGTCGTTTTGCCCCATCAGGTAGAGGAACCGACACCTGGGGATGATGCTGCGCGTTTGCGCCAGTTGCGCCTTGAGTTGTTCATATTCCGGCGCGCCAAGGTCCGCTTCTGTCCCGCTCAGGGCATCCAGCCGGTCCCAGTTGATTGCCGCCGCAATCAATTGCGCCTGCTGCAACAGACCATCGCGCATCCGGCGATCCAACCGCTGGGCCGTCCACCAGAGATGCGCCGCGCTCAATCCCACCAGCGCCAGAAAAACGGCTGTCAGCCAAACCTTGCTTCTTCCCGCTCTCCTTGACCCATCACCCATGTTGCGTTTTCCCCGGAGTCAGCAACCTGATGCTTTCCGCTCAATGCTCCCATACGAATGGGAATTATACATGCCAAGCATCCGGTCTGGAACTGTCCCAAGCACACGACGCTGCATAAAGAAGATTATCCGGGGGCCGTCACGATGTCAAAGAAAATCTGCGGCGGGGCCGAATGCGCCGGGATTGTGCGCCACTGTTTTTTGCGCTGAGGGTCCGGGCATTTTACAATACAGCCGCCATAATTCGAAGGTCATGGATGGTCCTTGGCCACCTGCCAAGGGAACCGAGGAGGACGCGGACAATGCTTCGACTGGGTTCCGTCGCGCTTGAGGAATGTCCCCGCGTGGCGCTGGCGCTGCGCGATGGCGCACGCGCCGAGGCGGTGCAGGCGGCCCTCAACGAAGGGGTGGACATCCTGGAATTCCGGATTGACCTCTTTGCGAATCAGGACCCGGCCGCCGTGCAGGCGGAACTGGCGCGATGGGAGGGGACGCCCCGGATTGCGACGGTCCGGATGGCAGCGGAAGGCGGCGGCTGGCGGGGCAATGAAGCGGATCGGCTTGCCCTGTATCGCGCAGTGCTGGCGCATGCGGAAGCGGTGGATGTGGAACTGGCCGCCGATGCCATCCTCGACGATGTGGTCGCCGCAGCCCATGATCAGGGGCGGCTTGTGTTGGGTTCTCACCACGACTTCCGGGAAACGCCGCCGCCGGACCGTCTTGCAGCGATTGCGGACAAGGGGCGCGACCACGGCGCGGACATCATCAAAGTGGCGGCGCACTGTCAAAACACGGGGGATGTCCAAACGCTTGCGCGCTTCCTGCTCAACACCGCGTATGAGGACCTGGTGGTCATCGGCATGGGCGCCGCTGGGCTGTGCACGCGCATTTTCTTTCCGATGCTGGGTTCGCGCATCACCTATACTTTTCTGGGCGAGGCCACCGCACCGGGGCAATTGACCTGTGAGGCCACGCTGCGGTATCTTGAAGCGTTTCAAAAAGGAGAGGCCGATTCGAATGCGGGTTGTGACTCCGCCGACAGCGTTTGAGGAGGAGCCATGCAGAAAGCGTTAATCATTCAGTCGAACGGTTCCGGGAAAGAGGACTTGGAGCGGCTTTTGCGCGACGGATGGACCATACATTCCATCACGGTGAACAACGGCCCCAGTTACAACGACTTTCTCATCATTCTCGAAAAACAATAAGGCAAGCCTGTTTTGCCCATGCTGCCCCTGTTTCAGCACGGGGAACTGAAATGACTTCAAGGAAAACGAGTGGGGCTTCTTTCCCGTTCAAGGGAGAGAAGCCCCGATGTTTCTTGTCCGTGCCGCGCTGAACGGCGAACTATTCCGCCGCAGCCTTCAGGGGCGCGGTATTCAAGTCGCTTTCCAGAAAATCCGCCGGCGGCAGGTTGTTCTTGCCCAATCCTGACGACAGACCGATCACGCCGCTCATCGCGGGGTCCACGTTGAGGTAACTGACCTGTATCCGTCCGTCGAAGAACATCTCCACCTGGAAATCGTTCGGATAACCCGGCGCACCGTCCGTCGGTGCATTTTCATAAGTAATGACAAGGCGGTCCGGTTCCTGCAGGTATGAAACCATGCTGCCCGGATCCGTCGCATCCACGTTCAACGCGGAAATCTGCGGGACCTTGAAATGCGCGCCCAACGAGGTCGGGGTGTTGCCCGGCGCTCCGAAACTGATCCAGCCCCGGCTTGAAATGTAGAGCGTGTCGTAATTCGCGCCATAGAACGGCACGGTGGCATCGCCAAACAAGCCCGCCTTCACCGGGTCGCCATAAGCGGCGAAGTTCAAGAGCAGGCCGCCCGTGGGGTCGGTCGGGAAATCTGTGATGCTTTCCGTGTCCAGCAGGTAATAACTGGGACCGCCGCTGGGCGTGAAGGCCAGCAGCACTTTGTCCAGGTCTGTCCCGCTGGGGAATATCTCGGTGTAATAGTTCGGCGCGGTCGTCACGCCGATCGTGGCGCTCGCAAAGCCGGCCTGCACCAATATGCTTCCCGTGGCGTAGGACGGCGCTTTCGCCGTTTCGTCATAGTCCCGGTTGATCGTGACGTTGACCGTCACTTTATCATCCTTGCCGGTGCTTTGCGCCATGGTCGGCGTCACTTCGATCCAGGGCTGGTCCGCCGACACCGTAAAGACCAGGGTGGTATCCGGCGCGCCGCTGTTCCAGACCTCAAAGGTCCGCTCCGTTTCGTACACCTGCGTGCCCGGAATGGTCCCTTCCACCACCCCGAAGTGCATGTTCTTAACCGAAACGGCCAGCCGGGGCTGCTTGGGGCATCCCGTCAGCCCCACAGCCGCAAACACCAGCGCCAGGGTCATTACCGCTACTGAAAACCGCTTCATCCTTGCTCCTCCTCTGCTTCTCGTCCCACCTTCCCCCCGGCAAGAACCTTCCGCCAATGGGAAAAAGACGAGCATCTGCCTTCTGTTTACAATACCGTTGGGCAGCGAAAAAGTAACGCTCACTTTATTTTCGCTAATTATAGCACTATAAAGACGGAATGTCAACAAATAATTTTATATCTATACCATAGGATGGATGCTTTCAAGTAGGTTACCCATCCCATTGTGTTCAGAGAGCAAAGGCTGTTTTTCAGCCACAGCATTTCAGCGCCTGCACGTCTCAAAGATAACCGTTGGCGAACGGCGATCTATTCCGAAGTATGACATTAAATAACATTTAGCCGACTGATCTAATTGTTCTCATAGCCCCGTCGTTGCGAGTCCCCCACCTCCTTCGGCGGCGATTCGCAGAAGAAAGCGGATGTACTTTCGCAACATTTTAGCCAAAGGTATGTTGTTCACGCTTCAGCGTGCCATTGTCCTGCAGCCCTCCGGGGGGCATGTTGTTCACGCTTCAGCGTGCCATTGTCCTGCACCCCTCCGGGGTGCCTCTGA
>CAZLII010000223.1:0-7288 GCA_964559065.1 uncultured Nitrospirales bacterium
ACGCGTCGGGCAGGCCGCCCGGCAGGAGGTCGGGCGGCAGAAGACGGCCGTCCGGCGCAACGATGCCATGCCGCAACAACTCCGCCGCGAGGTCAATCAGCCCGCTGCCACACAAGCCGATGGGCGGCGCGCCGTCTATGACGCCGCAATGCACATCATCCGTGATGGTCACCTTCTCAATCGCGCCGCGCGTGGCGCGCATGCCGCAAGAGATGCGCGCCCCCTCAAATGCAGGACCCGCCGCCGTGGACGCAGCCCACAAGCGCCCCGCATGCGCCAGCACGATCTCGCCGTTGGTGCCGATATCCACCATGATGGATGGTTCGGGATCATCGGCGATGCGCGTTGCCAGCATTCCCGCCACGGTGTCGCCGCCGACGAAACCGCCGATCACCGGAAACACATAGGCCAGTCCGCGCGGGTGGATGTTGATACCCAGCATGCGCGCGGGCCGGGTGATGGCGCGCCCGAAGACCGGCGCAAAGGGGGCCTGCCCCAACTGGGCGGGGCTGATGCCGCAGAGCAGGTGCTCCATCGTTGTGTTTCCGGAAAAGGTGATCTCGTATATGGCATCCAAAGGGATGCCCGCCGCGCGGCACAGATCGGTCAACATGTCGTTGACGGTCGTCCGCACGGCCGATTGCAGGGAATCCAAGCCCTCCTTTTTCTGAATCGTCATGGTGATGCGGGACAGCACGTCATCGCCATACATGACCTGCGGATTGACGCTGGAAATTACGGCGCGCTCCTCGCCGACGCCCAAGTGCAGCAATGCGCCCACCAGCGTCGTCGTGCCGATGTCGAACGCCGCGCCATAGCAGGCATCAGTGGTGTCGCCCGGCTCGAAGTCAATGAGCCGGTGGTCCGCCAGCACGACGGTGCCGCGAAAATTCGCCTCGCGCATGCGGCGTGGCGCCGTGCGCAACACGGCCAACCCCGCATCAAAGGGACCGATAACCCGCTCAAGACGCACCATGTCGGCCGCTTCATCCCGGAGGGTGGGCGGCGGCAGTTCGACATAGATTTTGCGCACCAGCGGCGCGAGTTCGCCCCCGTCGGCCGCATCCGCATCCACCTGTATCTGCACGCGCCCGCCGAAAAGCGAGGTTTCGGGAAGATATACCGTAGCCCTGTCATGCAGGCTTGTCTGACACGACAGCCGCCAGCCCTCCCGCAATTCCGCGGCGCTGAACACGCGCCTCTCGGCGTCTGACGGCTCCGGCACAACACCCGCCAACCGCGCGCGGCACTTGCCGCAGTTGCCCTGCCCGCCGCATGGCATGTCCACGGTCAGCCCCGCGCGCGCCGCCGCCTCGAACAACCGAATCCCCTTTTCCACATGCACCGCGCGCCCCTGCGGTTCAAAGATCACCCGAATTTGTCTGTCCGACATATACTGCGTCCTGTCCTGTTCGGAAATGGAATCATGCGCGCAGCGTCGTTGGTCGCCCCGCGCATGGCAAAGAGTATGCAGGCGCACGGGGGGAGACTACAAGCGGGGAGCAGAAAAGAGGAAGAATTGTTGTGGTTGTCGTTATTTTATAGGACTTATAGGACTCATAGGACCTATAGGATAAAAAGCAATAGAAAAGTGTCTTCAAAATTCTGGCGCGTTAAAGGAAATTTCCACAGAATGAACGCCATAGAACTTATTCTGCCAACAAGGCCCCCCGTCCTGCTCATAGGTCCTATTGGTCCTATAGGTCCTATTTTCCCTCCTCCTTGCCTCTCGGAAAACGGCCATTTCCTTGCCCCAGCCTCCACACTCCCCCAAAAAACCATCTTATCTGGCCAGTCTTTCATCGGCGGCGGCAGCGTGGAGCATGGCCTGAAAACGTTTTCTCTCTTCGGCGTTCATGCGCTTGTCCAACAGGCTCAGAAACACGCGCCAGGCGAAGCGCAAGGCTTCGACCCGGGTGAGCGCGCGGGCCGTGGCCCGCCAGCGCAGGTCGGGATCGAACTGCGGATGAATGCCGAGCAGATCGGGGGCAGCAACGACGCGCGGCGCTTCGCCGGAACGGGAGACGGCGATTTCCCCCTGGAGAATCAGATAGCCCGTATCGTCGCAGAGCGCATCGGCCTCGAACAGCAACGCATCCGCGCCCAATTGCAGGGGACGCGCCACCCATTGGAGCAAGATGCAGATGCGCAGGCGCAATTCGTCGGGAAGCCCGCGCAGCAACGGCAGGTCCAGAAGGTCCTCGCGCTGAAAGCGCTGCAGGGCGATGCGCTCGACCGCCTCCATCAGCCGCGCCTGGTCCGCCGGGTCCAGCCGTTCCTGCGCGCGGGCATGCGCCTCGCGCCAGGAGAAGCGCAACACCTCCGCCGCGCCGCGACATGTGACCGTCGCGACCCGCAACGCGCGCGGATTCCATTGGGACATTTCCCCCAGCAACGCCGGCGCGGACACCGTCAGCGGGGCTTCTCCCTGCCGTTCGATCACCACTTCTCCCCGCAACAGCACAAATCCCGCATCGCCCCCGATGCCACCCTGCTTTGTCAGCGGATCGCCATCCGAGAACGCGGTGATTTCGCCCGCATCGCAAAACACCTCGACGATGCGCCGCCGGGAAATTTCCGGCAAATCTTCCAATGCAGACAGCCCCAACGCCGCTTCAATCAATTCCGTCGCTTCCATATCAGGCCCTCCCCGTTGAGTGGCCGCCCCATATGTCTGGACCGCCTTGGAACTATTGTACTTCCTTGCGGGCCGGGAGTACAGCCCCCTCAACCTCCGATGGGTATTTGTTTCAGGCGCGGTGCGGCGGCGTACGTAGTGCGAAGAGCCGGATTTCGGTCATGTCGTCAATGGCGAAACGGATGCCTTCGCGTCCGATGCCGCTGTCCTTCACGCCCCCGTAGGGCATGTGGTCCACGCGCCAGGACGGCACGTCGCCGATGATCACGCCGCCGACTTCGAGCGTGTCCCAGGCCTTGTGGGCCTTGTAGATGTCGCGGGTGAAGACGCCGGCCTGCAGGCCATAGCGGCTGTCGTTGACCTCGGCGAGAGCATCGTCGAAATGCTTGAACGGCGCCAGGAGCGCCGCCGGACCGAAGAACTCCTCGGCGTACATCGGCTCATCGCGGGGGACGTTTTCGAGGAGGGTGGCGTCGAGCATGCGGCCGTTGCGTTTCCCGCCGCAGAGCATCTTTGCGCCTTTGGCCACGGCGGACTGAATCCAAGACTCCATGCGGTCCGCTTCCTTGTCGGAGATAACGGGGCCGATGAAGGTGTCTTCGTCTTTGGGGTCGCCCGCCTTGAGCGCGCGGGTGACGGTCACCAGCATTTCCTTGAGACGGTCATAGATGCGCTCATGGATGAGGATGCGCTGCACGCTGATGCAACTCTGTCCAGACTGGTAGAACGCGCCGATGAGGATGCGCTGCACAGCGTCGTCCAGGTCCGCGTCTTCATCCACAATGACGGCGGCGTTGCCGCCGAGTTCGAGCACGACCTTTTTCTTGCCGGCCTTGGCCTTGAGGTCCCAGCCCACTTCGGGGGAACCGGTGAAACTGAGCAGTTTGAGCCGATCATCGGTGGTAAAGAGATCGGCCCCGTCGCGGCGGCAGGGGAGGATCGAAAAGGCGCCTTCCGGCAGGCTGGTCTCGGCGAGGACTTCGCCGATGATGAGCGCGCCGAGGGGCGTAAGGCTGGCGGGCTTGAGCACAAAGGGGCAACCAACGGCGAGGGCCGGCGCGATCTTGTGTGCGGCCAAGTTGAGCGGAAAGTTGAAAGGCGAAATAAACGAGCACGGGCCGATGGGCACGCGTTTCCACATACCCCAGTAGCCCCTGGCGCGGGCGCTGCGGTCGAGCGGCAGCACCTCGCCCCGGAGATTCACCGACTCCTCCGCGGCGATCTTAAACGTGTCAATGAGCCGCGTCACTTCGCCCCGGCTGTCCTTGATAGGCTTGCCGCCTTCGACGCAGAGGCTCATCGCCAGTTCTTCGAAGCGCTGCTGAAAGCGCGCCACGCAGTGTTCGAGCGCCGCCTGGCGTTCGAAAGCCGCCATGTCGCGCATCGGGGCCGCGGCCTTGACGGCCCGGCCGATGGCCTCGTCAATGGCGGCAGCATCCGCCATGGCGACGCGCGCAGCCGTCTCGCCGGTGTACTTGTCGGTGACTTCCAGGTCGGTGTTCGGCTGGACGGGGCGGTTGGCTAGGTAGTAGGGGTAAGTGGATTCAGGCATGACTTTCCCTTCAGTGGGCACAGTCCCGCGCGGAACTGTTCACCCAGTTTCTCATTTTCCCGATAGTCAATGGGGATGGCCAGGAGACAGGGGCGGTCCACTTCAAACGCCTCGTCCAGCGCTGCGCGCAAATCCCGCGATCGTTCCACGCGAATGCCATGGCAGCCAAAGGATTCGGCGAGTTTGACAAAATCCGGATTGCCGAAACTGAGGTCCGTGCTGTGACCGAACTGCTGGCGCTGTTTCCAGGAGATTAAGCCGTAGTCATTGTCCTGCCAAATCATGCAGACGATATTTGTGCCGACTCGTTTGGCGGTTTCCAGTTCCTGAACATTCATCAGGAACCCGCCATCGCCGCAGAGGGCGACGACGCGGCGGTTTGGATAGATCATTTTGGCGGCGATGGCCCCCGGAAGCGCGGACCCCATCGAACAGAACCCATTCGGAATCAGGCAGGTGTTGGGTTCATTGCAGTGATAATTGCGCGCCACCCACATCTTGTGCGCCCCGACATCGCTCAGCAGGATGTCATCCTCCTTCATGGCCTGGCGCAGGTCCCAGAGTACTTTCTGCGGTTTGATCAGGCCAACAGAATCGTCGTCTTTGTATTCCTCGAAACTCTGCAACATCTGTTCGCGAATGACGCGGTGGTCTTCTGTGTCGAAATAAACCGGGTCCGCTGCAGCGCGCACGTTCAGCGCCCAAATGGCATGTGCAAGGTCGCCCACGACCTCCACGGTGGGCTGATAGCAGTAATCGCTCTCGGCCGGGAGGAAATCAATGTGAACGATCTTCTTGTCGCCGTTGGGATTCCACATGCGGGGCGGGTATTCCACCAGGTCGTATCCCAGCGTAATGACACAATCCGCCGAACAGGCCGCGCACCCGGCCAGGTTTTTCGCATGCACGCCGATGGTAAATAGATATTCCTTGACATGCCGTGAAATGCACCCCTTACCCATAAACGTACAGACGAGGCCGATGCCGGTTTGGGCGACAAAGCGGCGCAGTTGCCGGCTCGTGCGCGTGCGGATGGCGCCGTTGCCCGCCAGAATCACGGGACGCTTGGCGTTACGAATTTGTTCCCAGGCCTGGTTCATGATCTTGTCGTCGGGGACAGGCCGCCGGACATAGGGCGCGGGGATCGGCTTGCCCTTGGCGGGCATGGCCGCGACGTCGTCCGCCAACTCGATATGACAGGCACCCGGTTTTTCCCGCTGTGCAAACCGAAACGCCTTGCGCACCACTTCCGGTACGTTTTCGGGGTTGATGACGGGCATCGCCCACTTGGTGATGGGCCGGAACATGGCGACCACGTCCATCGCCTGGTGGCTTTCCTTGTGCTGCCGCGTGCTGTCGGCCTGCCCGGTGATACATACGACGGGGGCGCGGTCCATGTTGCTTTCCGCCACGCCCGTCACCAGATTGGTTGCGCCGGGGCCAAGCGTGCCAAGGCAAACCCCTGCTTTTCCCGTGAGTTTCCCGTAGATTTCAGCCATGAAGGCCGCCCCCTGCTCATGCCGGGTGAGGATAAACTTGATGGGCGTTTTCTTGAGCGCCATCATCAGGTGGGCGTTTTCTTCGCCGGGCAACCCGAAAATATATTCGACGCCCTCGGCCTCCAGGCATTTCACGAAAAGTTCCGCCGTATTCACGGACGGGGTCAGTTCTTTCAGGTCAAACGTAACCGCTGTTTCTACCTGTTCCTCAGAAATCGTGCTCATAACCTTACCTGCTCCTGACATATAGCACTTCGCGACTGCACGGATCACACCGGGCGACCATTTTTCTCATTAGTATAATGCAGGAATGGAAAAACTATGTTATCCCGTGTCTTGAAACATAATCTGTGGCGTTTTTATTCGCAATCCCCAGAACTACACCCAAAAAAGTTGCCCTTAAGCAGAACAGGGTGGTCTTTGGTGTTATCAATCTGCGCCGTTTTTCGTTCACTGACAACAGTGTGGCGCACAGCGCCGCTGCACCCGCAATACGGCGCACCGCCGGTTCCATGCAATGCCCGCTATCGCCGCCGGAACAGACGGCGCACGGAGCGACGGCGCTCTCCGGCGGGCCGCCAAGTGGATAGGACAGGAGGCGCGCCGGGGAGTTCCTTGCGGGGCAGGTTTCTGCCAAGGGCTTTTTCGATGGCCGCCAAGGCGGCGTGTTCGGTCGGGCAGACAAAGGTAAACGCATCGCCCTCGCGTTGGGCGCGGGCGGTGCGCCCGATCCGGTGGATGTAATCATCCGGATTGAGGGGGATATCGTAATTGATGACGTGGCTGATGCCTTCGATATCGAGGCCGCGCGCGGCCACGTCGGTGGCCACCAGGAGGGCTTTTTTGCCCGAGCGGAACTCTTCCATTGCGCGTTGGCGGTGTTTCTGCGAGAGGTCTCCGTGGATCACCGCCACTTGGAACCCGGCGCGGTGCAACAGCCGGCCCAGGCGGTCGGTGCGGGACTTGGTGCGCAGGAAGATCAGGCCGCTGTCAATACCCTCTTCACGCAGCATTTCCACCAACACGCGGGATTTATCCTCCTGGCGCACGGGATACAGGAGTTGCCGCACCGCATCCACGGGCTTGGCCACAAGGCCCACGGCGATGCGTTCGGGATCCCGAAGCATCTCGGCTGTCAATTGCTGCAGTTCGCCGGCAAAGGTGGCAGAGAACATCATAGTCTGCCGGTTCTTGGGCAATTTGGCCAGAATGCGGCGCACGTCGGGCAGGAAGCCCATGTCGAGCATGCGGTCCGCTTCGTCCAACACCAGAATTTCGAGATCGGGAAAGCGCACGCTGCCCCGGCCCATATGATCCAGCAGCCGGCCGGGCGTGGCGACGATGATGTCGCAACCGCGCTTGAGGCGCGTAAACTGCGGCTGCATGCCGACGCCGCCATAGAGCAGTGTGCTGCGCATGCCCAGCGCCCTGGCCAATTCCGCGATGACGGATTCGACCTGGATACAGAGTTCGCGCGTGGGCACCAGGACAAGCATGCGGTTGTGCCGGGGCTTGTTTTGGGCAAGCCGGGTGAGCGCAGGCAGGGCGAAGCCGAGGGTCTTGCCGGTGCCGGTCTGCGCGGAGGCGACAAGGTCCCGT
>CAZLII010000224.1:0-7287 GCA_964559065.1 uncultured Nitrospirales bacterium
TTTCGATGGCGCGGATGCCGTCGCGGCGGGCGAGGTATCCGAGCAGGCGCGAGAGGACGGTCTTGGGGATATTGGCGGTGGGCGAGTAGCCGCCTTCGTTGTCGCCGCCGGTGGTGGTGTAGCCGACGGCGGCTTCGCTGAGGTTGGAAGTGACGAGGAGGAGTCCGCTGACGCTGTTGGCCCAGTTGAGCATCATTGCGCCCCGGACGCGCGCCTGGAGGTTCTGCCTGGCCATGGGCGCGACATGGTCTTCGCCGCCGGCCATGTCGGCGGCTTTCTGCAGGGCGATGTCAGCCTCTTCGTTGATGGAGATAACGCGGAAGGGCATCCCCAGTTCCTTGGCGAGGCCGCGCGCGGCGGCCTCGGTGGCCTTGCTGCTGTAAGCCTTGTTCGGCAGATAGACAGCGTTGACGCGATCGGCGTAGCGGTCGGCATCCTGCCCCTCATTGAGCGACTTCGCGGCCTCGACGGCCATGAGCAGGCACAGGGCGCTGTCGCGCCCGCCGGAAAGCGCGACGAGAAATCGCTGGAATGCGCCCACTTTCTCGAAATAGTCGCGCAGGCCGATCACGAGCGCGTCGAATAGTTCGTCGAGCCAGGGATCGCGTTCAGCCTTGCGGGGTTTCAAGTCGCCGATGTAGAAACTCGACGGCATCTGCGCGGCATACAGGTCAATGGGCGCGGGGACAAAGGCGCCATCGGCGACCTCAATGACCTGCGTTTTGCCGATGCCGTTTCGGGCGGCGGCGTCGAGCCGCCAGGTGGTGTTTTCCGCGCGGGCGCGGGCGATTTCGTCGAGGTCCACGACGGCCGAGGCAAGGGTCCAGGAGTTTTTCGAGAGGATGCGCCCTTCGCAAAGCAGTTCATCGGGCATGGCGATGAGGCCGCCGCCGTCGAAGACGAGGCGGCTGCTGTCGCAGCCGAGGAGGTTGGCGTAGGCATAGGCGCACTTCAGGCTTGCAGCCGCGCCGCACACGAGGCGTTTGCGTTCCTCGTTCTTGCGCGGGGTGAAGGGCGACGCGCTCAGGTTGCAGATGATTTCTGCGCCTGCGAGCACGCGCTCGCGCGCGGGCGAAGAAGTGGACCACAGGTCTTCGCAAATCTCCGCCGTGACCGCGCCGTAGGGCGTGCGGAAGACGAGGTCGCCGGCGGGCGCGCCATGGACCTGCGTGACGCCGCCCGCCCAGGCGGTCCAGTTGCGGCCTTCATAAAAGATGCTGTACGTCGGCAGGTGGCGCTTGAGCACGAGGCCGCAGAGGCGGCCGTTGTGGATGAACGCCGCCGCGTTGTACATCATCGCCTCCATGCGGACGGGCAGGCCGACAAATACGCTGATGCCGTCGCATGCCGTGGCGAGATGTTCGAGTTCGGCCCAACTGTGCGCGGCGATTTCGGGCCAGAAGATGCGGTCCTCCAGGCTGTAGCCGGAAATGGCGAGTTCCGGCGTGACCAACAGGTGCACGCCCTGTTCCTTCGCCGCCTCGATGACCACGCGCAGCCGCCCCGTGTTCCACGCGAAGTCACCCACTTTCACGGACACTGCCGCGGTTCCAATACGCACCAGTCGCATTATTGCGTTTCCTCCCCGGCCCGGCGTTCGCGGCGCCGCGCCGCGTATGTTCAGGCCGAGCCAGTCGTGAAAGCCAGCATTTGATCCTTGATTTCCCCGATACGATTGGACAGGAAGACCTGGTAAATCTCCGGATTTCTCAGGCGCTTGTATTCATCGGGCAGCGCGGCGATTTGCGCCCGGGCGTAGTCGCGAATCTCGGCGATCGGACGGCGAGGAGCAGTGCGGCGGCCTTCGAGAAAGACCGGCTGCAACAACGCTTCGGCGCAGGCCGCGCCCTCGATGCGGATTCTGTGGTGGGGGCGGGTGCGCACACGTCCCTCGACCATGCCGGATTCGGGCCACGGCGCATCCGCCAGGCACATCATGTCACAGAGGGGGTGCCCCTCGGCATCGAAGTAGCGCACCACTTGCTTTCGGCCCGGATCGGTCGCCTTCTCGATATTGGAAGTCAATTTCATGCGGGGCGCCCAGGCGTTGCCGTCGTAGAGCGCGACCAGTTTGTAGACGCCGTTGAGCGCGGGGCTGTCGTACGCGGTAATGAGATGCGTGCCGACCCCCCAGGCGTTGATCTTGGCGCCCTGGCGCTTCAGATCGGCGATGAGGTCTTCGTCGAGATCGTTCGAGGCGACGATGAGCGGGTTTTCCAGACCCGCCTCCTGCATCATGCGCCAGGCGATTTTGCTGAGTTTGGCGAGGTCGCCGGAGTCGAGGCGGATGGCGGGGCGCATGGGATGGCCGGCGGCGCGCATTTCCTGGAAGACTTTGATCGCGTTCGGGAGGCCGCTCTTCACGGTGTCGTAGGTGTCCACCAGCAGGACACAGCGTTCGGGATAATGCCGGGCAAAGGCGCGGAACGCTTCAAGTTCATCCTCGAAACTCATCACCCAACTGTGCGCGTGGGTGCCCGCGATGGGGATGCCGTAGGCCTTGCCCGCGAGCACATTTGAGGTGGAGGCGCAGCCGCCGATGTGGGCCGCGCGCGATCCGCTCAGCCCGCCGTCGGGGCCGTGGGCGCGGCGCAGGCCGAATTCCATCACGGGTTCGCTGTTGGCCGCCAGGCAGATGCGCGCCGCCTTCGTGGCGATGAGCGTCTGGTAATTCATGAAATTCAGCAGTGCGGTTTCGACCAGTTGGGTCTCGAAGAGCGTGCCCTCGATGCGGACGATGGGTTCGAAGGGGAAGACCAGGGAGCCTTCGGGGATGGCATACACGGTGATTTTCGGGTGGAAATCGCGCAGAAATGTTAGGAATGCCTCGTCAAAGAGGCCCAAGGTGCGCAGGTAATCCGTGTCATCCTCTTCGAATCGCAGATTTTCCAGGTAATCCAGGAAAGGGTCGAGTCCGGCGGTGACGGCGAATCCGGCGTGCGGGGGCAGGGTGCGGAAGAAATACTCGAAACTGGCCGCCTGGTTCGTGCGGCCATCCTTCCAGTGCCCGGCCATCATGGTGAGTTCATAGAGGTCGGTAAGCAGGGCCAGACCTTCGCGACGAAACCACGGCCGCCCGCTATTCATAGAGCAAATCCCCCGATTTGCAGATGAAAACACCGGCCGCCTTCATTTCTTCGAGCGCGGTCTCGGTGCTTTCCGGCGCCACACCCCGGCACGCATCCAGCAGCAGCACGGTTTCAAAACCAGCCCGCACCGCGTCCAACGCCGTGGACTTGACGCAGTAATCGGTGGCCAGCCCGGCGATGAAGACCCGCGTCACCCCGCGCGCACGCAGCGTCTCCGCCAGGGTTCCCTCGCTGAAAGCGCTGTAGGCTTCCTTGTCCGGCTCTTCGCCTTTGTTTACGAAAATGGCGTCGAGCGGCACGCGCAGGCTCCCGTGAAATTCCGCTCCAGGCGAATTCTGGACACAATGCTGGGGCCAACTGCCGTCGCGGAATTCGGGCGCGTCGCTGAAACTGCAATGGTCTCTGGGATGCCAGTCACGCGAAAACACAAGGTGGTCAAACATCTCCATGATACGATTAATAGGGGAAACGACCGCGTCGCCATTGGGCACAGCCAGCGCCCCGCCCGGGCAGAAATCGTTCTGCACATCCACGACGATCAACGCATCCGTTTCACCGACTCTCATCGCTGCGTATCCTTGCGTCTCCTGCCTACAGCGTACTCCACAATTTCGCGGTGATCAAACGCCAGCGGCGGCAGGGCGTCTACGGGGAACCAGCGCGCGTCGGCGGCGTCGTCCGCGCCGCGCGGCGCATGGACACGCCAGTCCGCCTCACCCGCAAATGCAATGGCGATGCTGCGCCCGCGCGGATCGCGGCCCGGATCGCCGAAGGCGCGCAACTGTTCCAGCGCCACGCCGCGCAAGCCCGTCTCCTCCTCCAGTTCGCGGCGCGCGGCCGCCTCCAGCGTTTCGTCCATCTCCACGAAGCCGCCGGGCAATGCCCAATACCCCGCGAAGGGATCACGCCCTCGTTGGATGAGCAGCACTTCAAGGCGTCCATCGCGTTCCGTGAACACCACGGCGTCCACGGTGACCATGGGCCGGGGATAATCGTAGGTGTATTTCGTTTTCTTGGGTGTTTTCATTGGAAGGCCCGCATAAAAAGGACCAATAGGACCTATAAGACCAATAGGACCAATAGGACCAATAGGACCTATAAGACCAATAGGGCCTATGATTTATAAGATAGGCCCTGTGCGCCAAGGCGCAAACAAGGTTTCTCTAATTCTACTTGCTATCCTTGCTGTCCTTGCTGTCCTTGCTGTCCTCGCTGTTCCTCCTGTCCCTGCTGTCCCTTCTGTCCTTGTTGTCCTTGCTGTCCTTGCTGTCCTTTGTGCCGTTTCTGTCCTTTTTATCCCTTGTCTCGTTATCTTTCTTCGACCTCGCGGTGAATTCCAGGGATATTCGCTCGACATTCTCATGTTACCGGAAACACCCCGGTTTCCGGTAACATTGCGTATCATACGTCACGTCGCGTCTGACAGCGGCTTGACCATCACTTCATATTCGGAAACCCCTTCCGCCCAGCGCAAGAAGGGGTTTCTCCCGCGATACAGGGTGCGGAATCCTGCGGATTCGTAAAGACGCTTGGCGGCGTGATTGTTTTCGACCACGCCCAGCCGAAGTCGTCGCTTGCCCAGGCGGCGCGCTTCCTTTTCCGCGTGTTGCAGCAGCAGGCGCCCAACGCCGCGCCCCCTCCAAGATGCGTCCACGCCGATCATGAAGATATAGAGGTCCTCTTCTGAATAGCGGTGCCCCCATTCCGTGACCCAGAACTGCAATAGGCGCTTCGCGCCGCCCGCTGGACCAAAACACCGAAAGAGGAGACGGCACAGGACGCCCACCCGCGCACTGCGTTTGCGCTCGACCATCTCGATTTGGATATATCCGATGGGCGTACCGCCAAGCACGGCCAAGGTGGTGTTGTCGAAAAGGCCCGGGTCCTGCGCGAGCCAGGTTTCCAGGAACGGTCGGTGTTGATCGCCCAGGATGAACCCCAGCGTCGCGCCAAAGGCGTCCACCCACAGCCGCGCGACAGCCGCGCTGTCTTCCGGGCGCGCCGGGGCGATAATCATTCCATCCATGTCCTGCATGTCTTGTGGGTTTCCGAAAGAATACCTTCAATCAGCCTGCAAGTTCCCAAAAACACTCACTCAATATGTTCACCGCCGCATCCATTTCCGTCCGTGGTCGTCAGGCGCCATGATACGGCGACAATATACTGAAAAACGACTTGAAAAAGGGCGTTCAGATGGAAATGGAATGCCGGGCGATGATACCCTGTCCCCTGTATTGATCAGTATTGATTGTTGTCTTGGGTCATCAGTGCGGGAGTCGCCCTGGCGGGCGATGAGAGGGGTGAAATGCGGCGCAGACCTGAAAAGTCTAGACGAGAAACGCTTATCACCCTATGAGGGAGGTCTCATCATGCGGTTACGTCGGACGGAATCGAATCAAGGGAACGGCCGCCTTGCGGCGATGTTGCCGGCGGTCATGGCGCTGTTGTTGCCGGGATTTGCCTGGGCGGCAGTGGTAGTCAATCCATATGCGGACGTGGACTGGGCGGCCTTTGAGCAGCATCGGGCGAACCTTCACACGCACACGACGCAAAGTGACGGCGAGGGGGATCCTGATGTCGTGATTGACACCTATCATCAACTGGGTTACACCATTCTTGCGCTCACGGATCACAACAGGTGCACCTATCCCTGGCAGAACTGGGGGCGCGACCCCGACGCCTTGGGCATGCTGGCCATTGCAGGGAACGAACCTTCCCGCCATCATCATCTGAACAGTTTCTTCATTACGTATGAGACCGCCTCGACGGTATTCGAGCAGACGGTGGAGGAAATCGCGGCGGCGGGCGGACTGGCGCATATCAATCATCCCGGCCGGTATTGGAATCTCACGGGCGGCGAGGTGCCGACCGACACGTTGGCCGGTTACGTCAACTGGCTTAACACCTATGATAATCTGCTTGGCATCGAGGTCATCAATTCGATCAACCGCTATCCGCATGACCGGGTACTCTGGGATGCGCTGCTCGGCGAGATGATGCCGGACCGGCCCGTGTGGGGATTCTCCAACGATGACATGCACGGCCTGATTCTGGCCGGCCTGTCCTATAATGTCTTTCTGCTCCCCGCGCTGACCGAAGCCGAGGTGCGCGAAGCGATGCTGAAGGGCCAGTTCTATTTCTGTTACATACGCACCTTCAATGCCGCAGACGCGCCCAACACGCCGACAATTATGGCCATAGACCATGACGCAGGTGCGGGAACCATCGCGATCAGCGCCGTCTCAAGTGGAGCGCCCCTGCCCGATGAAGATTATCAGTGGATTTCAGACGGCAATGCCGTGCATATCGGCCCCGTACTCAATTATCGCACCACGCCGGGCATCGGACGCTATGTCCGCGCGGAATTGATTGGGACCGGCGGCACCACCTTCACCAATCCTTTCGGCTTTGGCGGCAACGGCATCTTGCGTGTTGACATCAGTCCGCCGGCGGCGGCGGACGAAGGCGCACGGTGGCTTGTTCAGGGCGAGCCGACCTGGCGCGAGAGCGGCGAGGAAATTGAACTGCCGCCCGGCGAGTACGCCGTCATGTTCCGCCCAATCAGCGGCTGGCTGGCCCCCGCCCCCATCACCATGCAGGTTTTCAGCGACATGACGACCGTCGTCGGGGAGGCTGAAGGCGCTGTCTATGTCTTCGCACCGGGCCATCGCCTGCCCGCCGCCGGATGGGGGGCGCGGGCGGCACTGGTGATCATCATTGCGCTATGCGCTGGCGCATGGGCGCTGCGCGGAGGCAAATGCGCCCCACGACGTCAATGAAGGATTTTTTGGAATCGCTCCCCGGTTTCCGTGATATTGTATGCATCGGAAGCAGGATCCGGGAGACATGCCTCCTCAAGATAAAAACCCTGCAATCGTATGGGCGCAGAGAGATACGATGGGTAGCGCTTTTCCCGAAGGATAGACGATGAGCGATCTCAATACCCAATTGGTGCGCGAGTTCTTTGAACTCAACCAGTTCCGGGTGCTGACGCACTGGCAGCACCAGAAACTGCCGCGTGTCGCCGATCCGGGCGCAATGCTCTTCATCGAGCGCATGCACCCCGACACGGCGGAGGAGATAGACTTCCTGCTGCGCGCGGCGCAGGCGCCGCTCATCCACCGGGCGGTGGTCGAGGTGCGCGCATGGCATGCGGACCGGTTCTATCCTTCCGTGATCGAATCCAGCCCCGTGCTGG
>CAZLII010000225.1:0-7232 GCA_964559065.1 uncultured Nitrospirales bacterium
CTCGCCATCCAGGGGGATTTCCCCGGCATCGGCGGGCTGCGCGCCTGCCAGTATTTTCATCATCGTGGACTTGCCCGCGCCGTTCTCGCCCACGAGACAGTGCACCTCGCCGGGGCGCAGTTCCAGGTGCGCCTGGTCCAGCGCCAGCACGCCCGGAAAGCGTTTGGTGATGTCGCGCATCTCCAGCACATATTCACTCATGGATTCCGCTCCGCTTCCAGTGTTTTCCGATCAATCAGCCCCACATCCACCGGCGCTACCGGCGGCACCGGCTCGCCCCGCAGATATGCCGCGATGATTTCAAGGTTTTTGCGTCCGATTTCGCGGGGGTACTGCACGGCGTCGGCTTTGAGCGCCTTGCCCGCCGCAATGGCCGCCGCCGCCTCCGGGGTGCCGTCGAAACCGACGATCACGATGCGGTCCTGCAATCCCGCCGCCTCGACCGCGGCCAGCGCGCCCAGCGCAGAGTCGTCGTTGATACCGAAGATGGCGTCCAGGTCGGGGTGCGCCTGCAGGATGTCCTGCGCGACGCGCAGCGCCTTGTCGCGCTGGCCTTCGCCGGGAACCCGCTGCACTATGCGCATGCCCGGATGCTTCGCCAATTCCCGCTCAAAACCGCGTGTGCGGTCCTGCACCGATGCGACAGAGGGATGATCAATGATCACGACCTTGCCCTCGCCGCCGAGCAGTTCCGCCAGATACGCCGCCAGCAGTTGCCCGCCGCGCTCGTTGTCCGAAGCGATGTGCGACACCACGTCCGCGCCGTGCGCGGCGATGTCTGTGGTGAACACCGGGATGCCTTTGGCGCGCGCCTCGGCGATCACCGGCGCGACCCCGCTCGAATCCGTCGGCGCGATGAGGATCGCGTCCACGCGCTGGGCGATGAACGTTTCGATCTGGTCATTCTGCCGACGGCTGTCGAACTCGGCGAATTGAAGCCGCAGCGAAAGGTTGTGTTGCGGCGCTTCCTCCCGCATCGCGGCCACCATGTCCTGGTAGAAGACATGCGTCTGCGTCAACAACGACGCGCCCACCACCTTCGGCCGGTCCGCCGCATCGCCGCCGCCCCCGCCGCAGCCCGCCGCAAACAACATCATCACCAGGCACGCCAACAACCCTTTGCGAATATCCATGAATGCATTTCTCCGCGATTGACGCCCGTACTCTACTGATTCCGAAAAAGCGTTCGCAAGTGTTTTCAAGCAATAATCCCGCGCGCTCAAGAATCCAAAAATGTGCATTTTTCAGCCTGTGGAATCCCTCTCAAGTGCGTCGTCTCCGGACCTCCATTCCCGGCGAAAGCGCCTGAGCATTGGGGACAGCCGACTGATGCACAGCCCCGGAAAAAGAAAGCACGCCCTTTAGGACGCTGCATCCTTGAGGGCGTGCGATATGACAAAACAATACGCCGCAGGCGCGATCAGAATTTAATCTCTGTTTCCAGATAGGTGTAATAGATATGCTCATTGCGCTGCGGGTTGACCGCTGCGGTTCCATTCAGGACCAGCGGATAGCCGCGCTGGATGGCATCCTGCACCCACAGTTTGGCGAAGCCGGCGCGGAAGGCCAGGTCTTCGGTGTAGCGGTATTCGCCGTGCACGGCCACTTCCCAGGCCGCCGTCTTGTCCCGGCGCTGCGGCTGCTCGGCCCGGATGTAGGTGCCGAGCAATCTCAGGTCAATGCTCTCATACGGCGAGAAATCAACACCAAGCCTCGGAATATAGGCGTTGCTCAGGGTGGTGTGGTCAATGAACTCGCTGTATTCCCAGTTCGAGAACAGGCGGTTGAAGCCCACATCCGGACGCCCGAAGAAGTCCTTGCCGCAGTCAATGAAGCAGGCAAAGCCCGCGAACGGACGCAGCGACATCGGGTCCAGGTCCACCGTGTAGCCCACTTCCAGGTTCGAGCCAAAATTGGTGCTGTAGCGCGACTTGTCGTCGCCGAACTGGAACGCCGCTTCCGCCTCGAAATCAATCCCGATCACTTCGCCGCCGGCGCGGAGTCCGATGGTGTGGATATTGTCGGCCTTGGCCGGGATGTCGTTGCGCAGATACAGCCAGTACGCATCAATTTCGACATTCTCGATCATGGTCAGCGTAGCATAGACGCCGTACAGATCAATGTCGTCGTGCAACATGTCGCCGAAGGTTTCGGCCAGTTTCGCCCAGAACGCGTGGACGCGGAAGTAGTCTTCCATCACGTAGCCAAGTTTCAAGGCGTCGAAGGACAGGCCGCGGAACAGTTGCGACTTGTCATTGACGCCCATCAGCCACTGGCTGCCCAGCGCGATTTCCTGACGCCCGACCTTCAGTTCCAGGCCGGTGCCCCACATGTTCTTCGCCTCGATGTACGCCTGGTAGATTTCCACATCGTCCACGCTGGCCGCGCGCGCATCCACGCCGGTCACGTAGTTCGACCTGAAATCCTCGCCCCAGATGTCGTAACTGTCGAGTTCGATGAACCCCATGACGTCATCCGTGAATTCCGCGGTGACGTTCACGCGGGTGCGCTGCTCCACAAACGCGAAATCAAGACGGTCGTTGTCTTCACCGTCATACCAATTGCCGCGGATGCGGATTGAACCGCCGACCTGCACGGATTGCAACTCGGCGTATGCCGCCATCCCCATGCCCACAAGCAGCGCTGCTATTGCTACCACTCTTAACAAACGCATGTTGTGTGTCCTCCTTTGTTTCGGTTCCATCATAAGCATACGCCGCCTCCACATTCAAGGCAACGTTACGTCCGCATTCGCTACACATTGCGCCGCAGACGGTGTATCCATGTTCGTACGGTCTCTCACCACGACGCGTTGGGTATCCGGCCTTGGAGTGTCGCCATTGACTCGCGCTGTCCCTCCTCTCCACTCCGGATTACAAGCCGGATGGATGGCATTCCCATCCCCAGGCGCCATGGTTCAAGCCCCTTGGCGCAAGCATTTGCGCCAACGATGCGTTTTTCTCACTTCCAATACCGCTTAGTATATCATAACCGGTCCGCGCCAGTACAATGAATTTCAACTATGGACGGAAAACAATGACATCCACCTTCGCCGAATCTTCCTCCGCCGAGGTCCCCGGCAGGCGATTTTTCGAATGTCTTCCTGATCTTTCATCTATTATCTTGCACAAATTTCGCCCAAAAGTCAAGAATTTATTTCAGCCTCTCGTTGCGCCCCTATACAAACACGAAGCGCCCCCGGAATATTTGCTTCCGGGGGCGCCCCAAAACAGGCTCCGGCGCAAGTGCGCTTAGAACTTGATCTCCGTTTCGAGATAGGAATAATACAGGTGTTCGCTGCCGCGCGGGTTGAAAGCGGCGGAGCCGTTCAGCACGAGCGGGTAGCCGCGCTGAATGCCGTCCTGCACCCACATCTTGGCGAAGCCGGCGCGGAAGGCCAAGTCTTCGGTGTAGCGGTATTCGCCGTGGATGCCCATTTCCCACGCCGCCGTCTTGTCCCGGCGCTGCGGCTGTTCGGCACGGATGTACGTGCCGACCAGTCTCAGGTCAATGCTCTCATGGGGGGGAGAAATCAAGACCCAGCCGCGGGATGTAGGCGTTGCTCAACGTCGTGTGGTCAATGAACTCGCTGTACTCCCAGTTCGAGAACAGGCGATTGAAACCGGCGTCGGGACGGCCGAAGAAGTCCTTGCCGCAGTCAATAAAGCAGGCAAAGCCCGCAAACGGACGCAGCGACATCGGGTCCAGGTCCACCGTGTAACCCACTTCGACATTCGAACCAAAGTTGGTGCTCAAACGGGATTTGTCGTCGCCGAACTGGAAGGCCGCTTCCGCCTCGAAGTCAATCCCGATCACTTCACCGCCGGCGCGCACGCCGATGGTGTGGACGTTGTCGGCCTTGGCCGGGATGTCGTTGCGGAGATACAGGTAATAGGCGTCAATTTCCACGTTTTCGATCATGGTCAGCGTGGCATAGATGCCATACAGGTCAATGTCGTCGTGCAGCATGTCGCTGAAGGTTTCGGCCAGTTTCGCCCAGAACAGATGGACGCGGAAGTAGTCTTCCATCACATAGCCAAGTTTCAAAGCGTCGAAGGACAGGCCGCGGAACAGTTGCGACTTGTCATTCACGCCCACCAGCCACTGGCTGCCCAGCGCGATCTCCTGACGCCCGACCTTCAGTTCCAGGCCGGTGCCCCACATGTTCGTCGCTTCGATGTACGCCTGGTAGATTTCGACATCGTCCACGCTGGCCGCGCGCGCATCCACGCCGGTCGCGTAATTCGAACGGAAATCCTCGCCCCAGATGTCGTAACTGTCGAGTTCGATGAACCCCGTGACATCATCTGTGAAATTAGCCTTCACGTTCAACCGGGTCCGCTGCTCCACGAACGAGATATCGTTGCGCTTCGTGTCGTCGCCGACATAGTAGTTACCGCGGATACGGATTTGGCCGCCCACCTGCACCGATTGCAGTTCAGCGTACGCCACCGTTCCCATGGCCGCAATCAGGGCCGTGATCATCATCACCTTGACTATACGCATCGTGCGCATTCTCCTTTTTGGTTTCAAACTTCAGTCACTCATTCGCCGCCTCCCCTTTCGGGGCGACCTCTACCTGCGAAGCATCCCATCGCTCCGCACGTGACCTCCGTTCCGTTTCTCAACTCCGCTTAACAAAATCTTTCCTGGTCTGTGCCCGGAAGGTCGCCTTGGCAGTGCCTTGCATCCCTCCTCTCGCTTCCGGATTCGCAGGCCCATTTACATGGGATTTTACTCCCCAGTCCTTCCAAATGCGAATTTTTCCTGGCGGAACTTTCCCCGCCGCTTCAAGGGCATTCCTCAACCACCGGGCGGAAGTATAGCAAATGATCGATGCCTAGTCAAGCCCTGTGACCCCATTATTTGGCAAATTTTTTCGCCGCCCCACAACATGTGGGGTAACCGGACAATTTGCTCTCCCATGCGCTGATCTGCGCCGTCCGGGGTCATTCTCCGGCGTCTGCCGGTTATGAATGTTCCTCATTGCATCTCCCACGCTGTTTCAAGAGGCAAACACCGAAAAACAGCCATTTATTGGCCAACGCATTGGGGGGGGGATTTGCGTTTAGATATGGTTTTATATTAAAGTGCTTAAATATGTTTAATGCCATTAACAAACATGCGAATGAAATCCTGCGGCCTTTTTCCCGCATAGTCGCGTTGATTGAAGACCGCGACGAGATCATTGTAATCCTGCTGATGGCGGCTGTCTTCGAGATATAGATCGTACAGGGGTTGGGTGTGCGCCACGCCGTCGCGATGGCGCGGGCAATCCACGTCGCTGTGGAGGGTGAAGGCTTTGAACGCGCCGTCACGCGTTTCATGCAACTTGAACGGATAAAGGCGGCAAAGAATGGGCCGGACCTCGTAGATACGGCACCGGCGGGTGCGCATATCAAGGAAGAAGCATTTGGTGTCGCGGCGCAGGGCCATCATATAGCGTTCTTTGCCGACGCGGAGCCACGTGGGGTCGTTTTTGGCGACCCCCGTGACCTCATCGGGTTGCAGAAATTCCAGAAACCGGTACGGATTCTCCCCGGTTTCACGCACAATGCGGATGACGTCATAGGGCGTCGGCAGGCAAATCACGTCGGTACAGCAATGCAGACAATGATGACAACGAAAACGAACGGTGTGTTTTCCCATGGTTTACCCTTGCAATGGCTTCGTTTGAGTGCAGCCTTATACACTACGGCGGCGGCGGAAATCATCTTCCTCCCGATGTCCCAAGGCCCGACACGCCGAACGATTTTAACGAAGAGGCAACCCATCGGCGCTTTTTGGGATAATAGAAGGATAATGGAGGAGTGTTGGACGCGGGTCCGGCTGGGTCGCGGTGGCGCTTTGGTTCTGTCAGGCCGGCACACACTGCAAGTATTAAAGGAGAAATCCATGAGGAAGTCATTCACCGGCGCCGGTGCGGCGCTTCTAACCTTGACGACGCTTGTGATGCTGGCGGGTTGTCCCCCGACGCCGCCGCCCCCGCGCATCGCCCCGGAAGCCGATTTCAGCGCCTATCCCCTGAGCGGCTACGCGCCGTTGACCGTGCGATTCGCGGATGCTTCGGAGCCGGGCAGCGCCCCGATCGCCGCGTGGATTTGGCGCTTGGGCGATGGAACAATTCTCCAAACGCAAAACCCCATTCATGTTTACAGTCAACCCGGCATTTACACGGTCAGTCTGGAGGTTATCAGCGCCCACGGTTCCGGAAGGGCGGAAAAGAAAGCCTATATCACCGTGCTGGAAAAAGTGGCGCCTGTGGCCGATTTCGCCGCCAGAGCGGCCACGGAAGGGGACTGTATTGATGAACCTGATGATCCCGGCGGCGAAGGAGAGGGTGAGGGAGAAGGCGAAGACGAAGGAGAGGGAGAAGGCGAAGACGAAGGAGAGGGAGAAAGCAACGGCGACGACGAAAGCGCCGCGCCGGAAACACCGACAGAAAAAATGCTGACGGCGATCAAAGCCGATGCGGAAGAAGATGAAATCCTGCGCGATTATCCGAAATTCACAGTGAAGTTTCTGGACCTGTCCGCGCCCGGTACTGCGCCGATCACGTACTGGGAATGGGACTTCGGCGACGGCATCATCAGCACGCGCCGCAACCCATGCCACACCTACGCGACACCCGGCATCTATTCCGTCTCATTGCGCGTGAAAAGCAAGCACGGCGAAGACACGCTGGTCAAGACAGGCCTGGTCGAAATCCTTCCCAAAATCCCGCCTGTTGCCCGCTTTTCCGCTGAACCCACCGACGGCCTTGTGCCGTTGCGGGTCGCGTTCACGGACCAATCGGACCCCGGCAACGCGCCGGATCTGACGTGGCGTTGGGATTTCGGCGACGGCGGCACAAGCCAGGAACACAGTCCCACGCACACCTACACGCGGCCCGGACTTTTCAGCGTCACGCTTACCGTGAGCGGCGAATTCGGAACGGACGCTGTCACCAAAACGGATCTGATTCACACGCTGCGCGACAAGGTGACCGTGGGCGGCGCAGCCGCCGATGCGGCCAATGCCCTCGTGGCGCTGCCCGACGGCGGCATGGCGCTCGCAGGTTTTACGCAGTCCCAGGGCGCGGGCGGGCGCGACATGGCGCTGGCAAAGGTCAGGGCCGACGGCGAACTCGTCTGGCTGCGCACTTTCGGTGGTGCGGGCGATGATTACGCCAACGCGCTCGCGCAAACCAGTGACGGGGGCTTCGCAGTCGCCGGCGCCATCAGCACAGAGAT
>CAZLII010000226.1:0-2759 GCA_964559065.1 uncultured Nitrospirales bacterium
TAGGGACCAAGGCCCACATCGGCGGGGCTGATGTTCACCGGCCAGTCGCGCGGGTCGTCCTTGGCGAAGACCCGCCTGACCGCTTCGTACATCGCGAAGTCAAACTCGGTGTTCGGCTCGATGTAACTGCCTTCGCCCCATTCGTTCGCCGGACCCAGCACCAGCATGCGGTTGTTGCGCGCTTCGCTGAAGGCGCAGCCGTCGCGCAGAATGCGCTCGAAGAGTTCCGGGGTGCGCCCGGCGATGACCAGCGCCTTGCTGCCGTGCCAGGGCCGCGAGTCCCAGCCCGTCTCCAGCACGGGGTAATAAGTCAACGCGCCGGACATGGCATCGCGTTTTTCCCAAGTCTCCGCGACGGTGGCCGTGACATCCTCGAAGCGCGCGCGATTGGGCGTCGCGGACATCGCCAGCGCGCGGCCCCACTCGTGGTAATTCGTGGCCCCCGCGTAGCCCTCTTCCAGCAGGCGCTTCACCAGCGCGGGCGATTCGTTGCGGTTCACCGCGACGAATTCGATGCCCGCATAGCCGGCGGCGCGCGCCATCGCCTGCGATTCCTCCAGCGCCGCCTTCACTTCCTCCGACCCGCCGAGATCATTGCGCAGTCCGTCCGGGTCCCACAGAAACAGCGCGGGTTTGCCGTTCAGTTGGTAATAGCCGCGAAGATTGAAGTAATGGTCAATCCATTCCTGCGTCACATTGCGCCAGTCCTCACGCGAATGCGTACCCGGCGGGTTGTGGTTGGCCCACATGATAGCCACTTGGAGATAATCCCTGTAACGCGCCTGACGGTATGCCTCAAACCAATGCGTCAGATGCTGGCTGCCCGCCACCCAATACCAGTCCACGAGAAAGCATTTGATGCCGTTTTCAACGGCCCATTTGATCTGCCAGTCCACGATCTCCGGGTTGGCCTCGTCGTAATAGCCCAGTAGCGGCTTGCGCACCGGCGCGATACGGCGGATGCAGTCCCAGGCGGCATCGGTCGCCCAGCCGGGGAAATAGTACATGCAGAGGTCAATATCCGTTTCCACGGGTTGCGGTGGCGGCACATAGTCCGCACGGGGGCGATGCACCGGCGGCAAGAAACGCAGATGCGCCGTCGCGGGCGGCGGCGCGAATGCGCCGGACAGGTTCAGCGTAACCGCATATTCCCCGGGCTGCGCCGCCGCCACCTCCCAGCGCAGCGTCGCCTGTTCGCCAAAATCCACCGTCGCCGGCAGCGTTTCCGGCGCGCGTATCAACGCCAGTCCGGGCGGCAGTTCAATTTCTGCGCCCTCCACCGCATATGCGCTGCCGCCTTCGTTTTCCAGCAGCGCCAGCACGCTGCATGGCCGCCCCGCGCGGTTCGCGCCGTTCTCAAAACCGAAATACTGCACCACGAGTTCGCCGGGGCCGGACGGCGCGTCCGCAATCGCCACCGACTCCAGTCGCACGCCGGCATCGGGCGGCAAACGCAGGCCGAACGCGGCCAGGCGTTCGCCCCACGCTGCGTAACTCTGCACTTCGACGTTATAGTGGCGCGTTCGGCCGTCGCCGCGAATCGCGAACGACTCGCTGTGCAGTCCCGGCGCATCGGGCGACGCCCACAGAACCGCGCCCTCGGCGTCCTTCTTGGCGCGCATGCGCACCGTCACCCAGCCGCGCGGCCCCAGCGGCAGGTTCATCGGCGGCGCGAACCATTCCAGCGCATTGGGGTGCACCCGCCACGCGCAGGGGTCGCCGTCCGGAAACTGCCAGGCATGGGTATCGGTCTCACCGTCCGGCGCATCGCCCCATGCCAAAACCCGAATCCAGGCGATCTCGAACCGGGCATCGTCATACACGTCCAGGCGCAACTGGCGGATGGTTTCTTCCCGGTGCCAGAAGGGAAAAATGGAGATTTCCTCCCACGCGCCTTCGCCGCGCACTTTGAAGCGCACACGCTTCTCCTGCGCAAAGCCCCCATATTTCCCTTCCAGCGCACCGGTAAAAAACAACTCGCTCTCGCCGGGGCGGTCCGCCTTGATCCGCAGCAGCACATACTGCCAAGGCGTTGCCGCGAACGGCTCCGGCCTGCACGTGAAAAACGGGTCCCAGTCCACCGCCCGCGCATGCAGCGCGCCGTCCCGCACCGCCACATCCGCAAGATGCGCGTTGGGCGTCCAGGCCGCCGCCGCATCCGGGTCTCCAAAATCCCATGAAGGCAACGCCCCCGCCACGCCGCACAGCGCCAATAAAACAATCATCCCATCCGCTCCCCGGTTAACGGTTTTTGTTTATCATTATACGCCGGCGCCATGCCGCGACCCAGGCGGCGTGTTGCCATCCGACGCATCATTGGTCTCCTTGCGCCGAATCTGTTGCGCTTGGAAAAAGAGTCCACGAGGGTATTTCCTGAGAATATCGTTCTGTTTTCCCGTGTTATAATGGAAAAGAGGAGGCGATGGCCATGAGAATCGCGTTTTGCGTCATGCTGGGAGTCGCACTGGCCGGTTGCGGCGCGGAATTGCTGACCACGACGGCGATTCAGGGCGAGTTGCAGGCGCAGCAGTTGTCGGCGATGCAGCGGCAGGTGAAGGGCGCGGCGGACACGTCCGGACGCATCCAGATAGAACGCGCCATCACCGCGTATCACGCCGAAAAGGGCGTGTATCCGCCGAGCCTGGACGCGCTCGCGCCGCAGTATCTTCCGGCCGTGCCGCGCCGTCCGGATGGCTCGCCCTACGGCTATGACCCCGCCTCGGGCCGACTCATTGACGGCCCCGCCCCGGCGGGCGGAC
>CAZLII010000226.1:2769-7162 GCA_964559065.1 uncultured Nitrospirales bacterium
GGCCCAGGATTCTCAGCCCATGGAGGAAATCCGGACCGCCATCAACCAATATGGCACGGCGACGGGCTATTATCCGCCCACGCTGGACGCACTCGCGCCCACTTATCTCCCCGCCCCGCCCCGCACCAGCGCCGGCGAAGAATTCATTTACAACAACCAGAACGGATACGTGGCGCATCCGCGCCAGGCGGCGCCCCCTGCCGCGCCGTCCGCCGCGCCGCAGGCGCCCGCTATGGGCGGTGCGGGGCCGATGGGCGAGGTCATGACGGGGGTCGGGATGCAGCAGCAACTTGGCGGCATGCGGCAGTCGGGAGCGAACGCGGCGGGAAGCCGTGCGCGACAGAATTTACGCGAGACCGGCGCCGCGCAGAATGAACGCCATCAACAGGTGATGGACGGGCTTGGGCTATAATCGCGCCTGCGGCTTGGTGCGCGGCAAAAGCACATACACGTCTTCATAGGTGGTGGCGCCGAACCATCCGAGGCGCGGCTGGCAACGCTTGTTCAGCACGCGATATCCCCACACGGAATGCAACCACCATGCCCGCAGCCAGGAGTTGGTTTTCAATGCCGGGTTGTCAGGGATACCGTACTGTGCCATGGCCGCGCCCTCCTATACACTGCGCCTGCCACGGGTTCCGGCAGGCGCCCCGGAACACGCGGCGGCGTCTGACAAGCCTGACCTCATCCCGCTTGGACGAGGCAGCCTATCTCATCCATACAATTTGTACCACAAGAATCCCGTTTTTGCAAAACAAGCGTATGTATGATAGTCCAAACATGTTAGCGTCGTACTAGAAAACAGCACAAAATTTGTTTGCATCCCTGAGGTTCTTGCAAAACCTGCTGTGATCCAACACGGCACGGGCATCCTGTCCGTGTTTCACGGGCGGGACGCCCATGCCATGGGAGGTTTTGCAAGAACCTCATCCCTGTA
The DNA here is from genome assembly GCA_964559065.1 of uncultured Nitrospirales bacterium. GTDB lineage: Bacteria > Hydrogenedentota > Hydrogenedentia > Hydrogenedentales > CAILVY01 > CALEDJ01. Next base: position 3,707 of record CAZLII010000226.1, read on the forward strand.
ACATTTCAGCCGTTCAGCATTTTATGGCAGGCGTTCCGGGCTTTGGCAAACTGGTGATCGCGGGGCCATATCCGGCATGATGATTGTCGCTGAACTTGGGTTGAGGAACGGCGTCCGGTTTCGGGCCGGGATATCGGAGAAACGATCATGAAGAAGAGGATATTGGGACGGCGGGCGTTCATGCGGGCGGCATCGGGAATGCTGGCGGGCGCGGGGGTGGGCGCGTTGGCGGCGGGGCGCGGCGCGCCTGTGCGGGCGGCGACGTCGAACGGAAAGCGGCTGGCCGTGTTTCAGTGCGATGTCACCCCGCCCCTGGGCACGGTGATCTATTCCAGTTACGAACCGCTGACGGTGGTCGAGCACCCGCTGTTGGCGAAGGGTGTCATTTTGGAAGAGAACGGCGTGCGCCATGTGCTGTGCGCAGTGGATTGGTGTGAACTGCTGAATTCCACCCACCGCATGTTCCGCGAGAAACTGGCCGCCGCAACAGAGACGGACATTTCGCGGGTCGCCGTGCAGACCGTGCATCAGCACACGGCGCCCTATGCCGACGGCGACGCCTTCCGGCTGTTGCAGGCGGCGGAGAATCCCCCGGCCACGCCCGGTCCGGACACGCTGGAAGGGCCAGCGGACCGCCTGGCGGACGCGGCGCGCCGCGCCATGGCGGCGCTTGCGCCCTATGACGGCGTGGGCGTCGGACGTGCAAAGGTGGAGCGGGTGGCGTCGAACCGCCGCGTGCCGATTGGGGAGGGCAAGGTCGGGTTCCGGGCGAGTTCCTGCCGTGACCCGAAACTGGTGGAAGCGCCCGAAGGCGAGATTGATCCCTTCGTCAAGACCGTCACGTTCTTTTCCGGCGACTCGCCGCTGCTCCGGATGCACTACTACGCAACGCACCCGCAGAGTTTCTATGGCGATACCCGCGCGTCATACGATTTCCCCGGCATGGCGCGCGAAACGCTCCAGGAAAAGGAAGGCATCTTCCAGATGTACTTCACGGAGTGCGCGGGCGACATCGCGGCGGGCAAGTACAACGACGGAACGCGCGAGGCGCGTGAAGGGCTGTATCAGCGGCTGCTCGCGGCCATGGAGGCCTCCGCTGCGGCGACCAGGCGCATTCCGCTGGAGGCAATCCGCTGGCGCACCGCGCCGCTATTGCTCACCCCGCGCGACGACGCCGGGTACGGCGAGGCGGAAATGCGCGCGTTGCTGGCGAATCCCGCCGAGACGCCGCGCAAGCGATACGACGCCGCCTACGCCATCGCCTTCCGCGAACGCGCCCACGCGCCGTTGGAATTGAGTTCGCTGGAGATGGGCGGCATCCACATCCTGCACCTGCCCGGCGAACCGATGATCCCCTACCAGTTCTACGCCCAATCCCTGCGACCGGACGCCACGGTGCTGGTCGCCGGCTACGGCGACTGCGCGCCGGCCTACCTGTGCCTGAAGCGGTCCTTTGCCGAAGGCGGCTACGAACCTTCCGCGTCGCTGATTGTCCCGGAATCAGAACCCCTGATCCGCGCGGCAATTCAAAGATTGATGGGCATGGCCTGATTGTTCTGCACCGCAAACGTGCTACCATAGACGCATGAAAAATGCGTTCTGGTTTGGCGCCGCCGGCGCGGCCCTGGTGATCGCCTTTATGGCGCAAAGCCCATACATGGCTTTCGCCGTCTATGCCTTTTTGCTGCTGGTCGGACTGGCGAACCTGTCATCTCTGGCGTGGATCAGCGGCTTGGACTGCGAGCGCAGCATCAGCCGGAGCACCGTGCAGCAGGGCGAAGACGCGGAGGTCGAGGTGACGGTCCGCAACGACCGGGGCTGGCCGATCCCCTGGATTTACTTTGAAGACCATCACCCCCAGGATTTTCCGCGCGTCGGCGACAACAAGCGGCTGGCCATCCTGATGCCGGGCCGGTCCGTCACGCTGAAATACCGGGTGACCTTTCCCCGGCGCGGATACCACAGGGTCGGGCCGGTGCTGATGGAATCGGGCGACCTCTTCGGCCTGCAGAAACGCTTCCGGACCGGCGTCCGCCGCGATTACGTCTCGGTGCTGCCCACGGTCGCCTACATAGACACCTTCAACATCGCTTCGAAACGACCGCAGGGGCCGGTGCGCATCTCCAACCGCATCTATGAAGACCCGACCCGCATCCACAACATCCGCGAGTACGTTCCCGGCGACCCGATGCGCGCCATCCACTGGAAGGCCACCGCGCGCACCGGCGTGCTCCACGTCAAAACCCACGAACCGTCCAGCGTCACCGGCGGCACGCTCATCCTCGATCTGCACGAGGACAGTTATCTGCCGGAAAAACGTGAGGAGCGGATAGAACTCGCCGTCACCACCACCGCGTCCATCGCCTACCTGCTCCAGATGTCGGGCGAGCAGGTCGGCATGATCACCAACGCCGGCGACGCGGCGGAGGCCGCCCGCTATGAAGTGGAAAGCCAGGGCGCGCTCGCCCGTGACGAGGCGGACGAGTATCTCCAGATGGAATTCGACCCGACGCGGATCAGCCCGCTTTCCGTGATGACGGCGCGAAGCCCCCTCCAGGCCATGAAGATCATCGAGAACCTGGCGCGGGTCGTGCCGGGCCAAGGGCTGGACGCCGTGAACATGATCCTCTCGGAACACGAGCGCCTCCCGCGCGATGCGGCGCTGCTGCCCGTCGTGCCGCAGGTGAGCGACCGGCTCGCGTTGACGCTCGCCTCCATGAAGGAAGTCGGCTTCAACGTGACGGTCTTTTTCATCAAGCACCAGCAGGGCTACGAAGAAGCGGCGTCCCTGCTTGCGCCGCATAACATCCACGTCTTTCACATCGAACATGAATGGAGTTTGCACGAGATTTCCCCGGCGAAGATCGGGCAATAAAGACGAAAAGGACATAAAGGACAGCAAAGACAAAAAGGACAAAAATGACAGCAAGAACGACAAGAACGACAACAAGGACAACAGGGAAAACAGGGACAATAGAGACAACAAGGATGGCAAAGGCGACAGCGACGAGGTGAACAAGAGAATATGACAGAGACAACAAGTACAACGGCCATGAATCAGGGAAAGTTTCTTATTATCTTGCTTGCTTTTGTCTTCCTGGTGCGCTTATTCATTTTGATTCCCTTCCTGCCCTTGCCGTCCTTTTTGTCCTTGCCGTTTTTTTTGTCCTTGCCGTCCTTTTTGTCTTTGCCATCCTTGTTGTCCTTGCTGTCCTTGCTGTCCTTGCTGTCCTTTTTGTCCTTGCTGTCTTTGCCGTCCTTTTTGTTCTTGCTGTCCTTGCCGTCCTTTTTGTCCTTTTTGTCCTTAGAAAATTTCTCTCACCCTCGGATCCCTCCCCATGCCCCCGGAACCCTATAACCCAAACCCCGAAGAAGCCCCGGAAATCGTGGAGCGCACCGATTTCCACTCGCTTGTGCGGACCTCGGACGCGCCGCCGGAGGCGCTGCCGGAAGGTC
>CAZLII010000227.1:0-7129 GCA_964559065.1 uncultured Nitrospirales bacterium
CGTAACTCTGGCCCGTCGCGAGCGGGATGTTCACGCCGTTCAACTGCCACTGGTAGTTCAGACCGCCCACATCAATCGTGGCGTCCGCCACCAGCGTATGCGAGCCGCCCTCCGGTATCGTCGCGCCCGCGGGCTGCACCGTCACCGTGATCGGCGGCGGCACCACCAACACCTCCACCGTGTCGCTGTTCACAAAGTGTCCCGGGAACGTGTCCGACGTAATCACGCAGCGGTAGAAACCCGCATCGCCGAAATCGGCGTTGATGATTTGGTAACTCGTCCCGGTCGCGCCCGGAATGTTCGCGCCGCCCTTCTGCCACTGGTAGGTCAGACCGCCAATGTCAATCGTGGCGCTCACGCTCAACGTAAAATCGTCACCGTAAATCACCGTCCCGCCCAACGGCTGCTGCGTGACCAAAATCGGCGGCGGAGGCAACACTTCAACCTGCCAAGTTTCAGTATCCGAGCCATAAGCGTTGTCCGCCTTTATCCCGATACTGAAGAGATTCCCGATGTCCCCGATTCCAGGCGTCCAACCACCGACGCGGCCTGTCTGGTCCACCCACAATCCAGCGGGACCCTGGGCCACGGACCATGTGACAGGCTCCGTGCCCTCCAATAGCGAAAGATGTCGCACATACTCCATTCCCATAATCACGAAGTCGGGATCGGGCATCACCTCCGCAATCATGGGCGGCACGCCTGTCGGCGTCCACGCCAGATATGGCCGCTGGGAATAGCCGCCCGTGCCCTCGCGGTCCACGAAAATCGGGCCGTCGCCACTGCCTGAAACCGGCTCGAGTTTGAATGTCACCGTCTGACCCAGATGGGCGTTGTAGAAGTCGGTCACATCCAAGACATACCACCGGGCGGTCGCGTCCACATGGAAGGAGTCAACCACCGTGGTCCAGCCGCTGGTGTTGGGCGCGTTATTTCCGGTGAGCGTGGTTTCATTGAAATCGTATGCCGCGCCCCTTACCCGCACGTTGTAGTTGACATTGTTCTGGACCCAGTAGTTGAAAATATTCAGTGTTGCGGAGCCAGCCGCCGTTTCGCCAAGAGAAAACTCTATCCAACTGTAATTGTTTGTGACTTTCACCAGAAGCCCGGCATACGCGCCGCCACCAAGGTTATATTCGTCATAATTTGTCGAATCGCCGCGCGTGGTTACATCGTCATTCGGGCTGATGGACGGCGGCGTCGGTCCGGATACCCATTCAATGTAGGGGTGCTGGCTGTATCCGCCCGTGCCCTCGCGGTCCACAAAGATCGGGCCGTCCCCGGAGCCGGACACGGCCTCCAACTTGAAGGTGACCGTCTGTCCCAGATGGGCGTTGTAAAAAGATGTGATATCCAATGCATACCAGCGGGCCGTCGTGTCCACATGAAACGAATTGACCACCACAGCCCATCCGCTGGTATCCGGTGCGTTGTTGCCGGTCAGCGTCGTTTCATGGAAGTTGTAGACAGCGGCGCGCACCCGCACATCATAGTTGACGCTGTTCTGGGTCCAGTAGTTGTAAACGTATAAAGTGGCATTGGTCGTCGGCGTGCTTCCCAGAAGGTATTCAATCCATGAATGACTGCCATCCACTTTGACAAGCAGCCCGGCATAGGCGCCCCCGCCCAGATTGTACTGGTCGTAGTTCGTGTTGTCATTGCGCGTCGTGACATCATCGTTGGCGTATATCTGCGCCGTCTGTGCGGAATTCGCCAGCAAAAACGCCATGCCCCACACAGCAGCAACAACAGCCTTTCCCGTCCAAGTATTCATTCTTGGACCCTCCCCGCTTTTTCCCTGTCAGCCCGTTTATGGTAACCGTGACGGCGTGTTCGCAAGCCTTTGCCGCCACGGATATGTGTCACAACCTCGATGGGGGCGCCGTTGATGCCCGAAGTATCAGGCGATAATCAAGCACCACGCGGGTCGGCGGCCGATTGGGGTTTTCCAGCCGGTCCAGAAGCAGTCGCACCGCGCGGCGACCGATGCGCTCAAGCGGCTGCACTACCGTGGTCAATGCAGGCCGAAAGCGCGCCGACCACGCCAGATCATCAAATCCCGTCACCGATATATCTTTGGGCACGCACAACCCGCGACCCTGCAGACAACGCACAACGCCCCGCGCGATGTCGTCCGTCACGCACATGATGGCCGTCATACGCTGGTCCCGCGATCGCGCAAACAGCGTGTCCACCGCCCGGTCAATGCCCGCGCGGAGTTCGGCAACAGAAACGTCGGGGCGCCCATACGCCACAATCCACCGGTCGGGATCGGCGATCCCTGCGTCGTTCAACGCACGCTTCACGCCCGCATTCCGTTCGCGTACGCTGGTGCTGTAAGGATACTGAACCGTCTCGGTAATGAACCCAATGCGCCGATGCCCCAGCCTGAGCAGATAATCGGTCATGGCTTCCATGGCCGCCTCATTGTCTGTTGTGACCGCGTCGCAGGGCACATCCGGAAGATAACTGTCCATCAGCACCACCGGAAACTGCCGTGTAACCACCCGGATCAATTCCCGGTGTTCCACGTCCACGCCGCTCGGCACGGCAATCAGTCCACCTATGCGGTCTGCATCCAATTGCCGCAATATCCGGTCCTCGCCGCCATGTTGGCGCCCCTCAAAAAGCGGCATGGCCTGATATCCCGCCGCCCCCAACTCCGCCTCGACTCCCGAAAAAATCGGCCGAAAAAAGTCATTCTCCTTGTAATAGACGACGCCTATGGTCCGTTCCGCCGCGTGCACCTCAGGCAGCAAATCCGCCACAAATGTGCCGCTGCCCACCTTGCGTCTGACCCAACCTGCCTTGACCATCTCGCGGAAGGCCTGCGCCACCGTCGGATAACTCAACCCCCCCAAACGCATGAATTCGCGTTCCGAAGGCATCCGCTCCCCCGGCTTGTAATGCCCTTCGCGGATCGCGCCGCGAATCGCTTCGGCCAGTTGCCGATACAACGGCTCCCGGCGATGCCGGTCCACGATATCCAATGCGACCTTCATGGCTTCCCAAAATTGCCTATAAAATGGACCCTAACTATAGCCAGTATAGCCCGTCACAGGGCGCTTGTCAAGAGGCAAAACGGCCAGGGCTTCCCCCAAAATTTTCACAGATTGGACGTTGTTACGTGACGCCTTCCGCAAAGAAGGTGAGTTTGGCATTATTCACGGCTCAGATGCGGGAGACAGGCGCGCCTGGGTGTCAGGAAAACAGGGCGCGCAGGCCATCGGCCAAAACGTAAGTGCGGGCCAATGATGGATCCATTGATGTTGCGATGGGAAACGATGGCGGCGTCTATCGGCCCAATAACTGGAGTTTCACGCAGATGTGTCAACTGGCGGGTGTGGCCGGGACGACCGCGAACAAAGTCTCGCCGCAAACGGCGGTGGCGATTTTCGAGGATACCTTGCCGCGAAGCAACAAGCCCATCCAAGCCCACACGATGGGCGATCGGCTGCGCTCCATTCACGGAACAACCTATACTCGCCTCTACAACACGGATGTGCTGGCGATTGTCAAAGACTATGCCCGCGATTTCCAGCCGCCGCAAGAGGCCATCAAGGGCGCGACCGGGCTTTACTGCGGGGAGCAGGACATATTCGCGTTCCTGATCGATCCTCTCGGATGGGCCGAGATCAATGACGAGGCGTTTGCTCCCGGGTTCTTCATCTGGAACAGCGAGGTCGGTCGCAGAACCGTTGGTGTGCAGACCTTCTGGTTCCAAGCGGTATGCCAGAACCATATCGTCTGGGATGCGGTGGAGGTCGTCGAGTTCAAGCGCAAGCACACGGCCAACGTCAAAGAGAGTCTCGATATGATCCGCCAAATCGTCGAGAATCTCGTAAAGAAACGCGATGCCAGGAAAGACGGTTTCATGGCGGTAGTGAAAAAGGCGATGGTGGAAAAACTGGGTGACGACGCCGAGGAGGTGATCAAAATCCTGCAACGCGAAGGCATTCCGCGCAACGTTGCGAAGGAAGCCGCCGAATGCGCCCGGAAGCAGGGAGCATTCACCATCTTCGCCATGGTGGATGCCATCACCCGGATGGGTCGGAAGATCGAGAATGCCGGCGAACGCACCGAAATGGACGCCCGTGCCGGTCGTCTGCTGGCCCTCGCTGCCTGAGTCACGTTTACAGCAACAACACCTGCGACCCGGTGGAACATCGTTTCCACCGGGTCCATTTCCATCTTGGAGGTTACATCATGACAAAAACAATCGCCTTTCATCTTGGACCCGTCGTCGCCACACCGGGGGCATTGGAAGCGCTGGTGAGAAACAACAGCAACGGCATCGAATATCTGCGGCGTCATGCCTCTGGGGATTGGGGAAATTTGGACGATGACGATAAGGAAGCCAATAACCAGGCACTGGAAGACGGCAGCCGCATTGCCTATTCCCACAATCTGATTCTGAGTATGGTTCCCAAACACTTCGTCACGCATGCGCTGCGAACACTTCCCGCTTGCGGCTCACGAATAGGCGTATACCGGTGCGTGTTTATGCGGTTCCGCGTGGCCTGCGAGGAGTTTCTCGATGTGACGGATGGTCTCAGGCGCCAGCAGCGTATCCGAGCACACATCACAGACTTCAGCGGGAACATTCTCGAAAACGAGGACATCACCGCCGCGTTTTACCGTGTGTACGATGGTCCGATGCTCATACTCGCCAGGACATCCTTGAATGCTGCATTTCATTGGTGCGCGCCTCTCTTGAACGGTGTCGCCCATTTCGGTGGCTTCGGTTCATATACCGTTATGATTATAGCAATTTCGAGCGATGTCGTACAGACTACGTGCACATATCGCCCGAGTGCCGTCTTTCCGCAGACCAGGCAACATGGCCCGCGTTTGTGGCTTGGGTAATTCTCGACCACGACCGCATCATGAAGGACATCGTAAACATCTTGAATCGTGATGCGCTCTTCCACCATTTCCTGGTGCGCATGCTCCGTGACACGAATGGCATCGCTGTCGCCCTGTTGCCGAAGGCGGCTTCTAATGGCGTCGTGGTCTTGAATATCCACACTGGTCATTGCCCATAGGTTACAAGAGATGGGTGATTGCTTCAAGTCAGCCAAGTGAAAGCAAAGATAATGGCCATCTCGTCTTTGGAATCCACTTGGACGTCGAATCAGGAAATCAACCAAAAACGCCTCACAGGCAAAGGTGTGCCCTGTAAAGCGTCAACACATTAAAGGAGAGTAAGAGAATGCAAATCACGCTCGAAATCGTTCGCGGCATCCATTGCCCTTTCTGCGACAGCCGGCAACTTGATATGATGAGCGGGCCGGAGATTGACGGCCCGGTCGCCGCGATTGAAACCATCTGTGTCGCATGCGGCAAAACGTGGTGGGACATCTATACGCTCACCGACATCCAAACAGGTTCTAAACCGCGCACATTGAATCCTGACGCGAAGAGTTGATCTGAGCTTCCGGAGGCCCCCCCTAAACCATCCGCATTGTTAAGGGCGAGACCTGCCAGTAATGCGGCGGCTCTCGCCCCGCTTCACTTTCCATTTCCCCGAAACCCTATGAACAACAGGAGAAAAGCATCCATGAGCATAACCCTGGAGACCACCAGAACGATTATCCGCAACGCCTTTGGCCGGGAGAGTTTCGTGGCTTCGTTCATTCGCGCCATACACCCCGACCCGAATATCCCCACCGCCGGTATCAATGCAAACGGAGTGTTGCGCTATAACCCCACCTTCGTCGAGACATACGTCAAAACACCTGCCGATTTGTTTACCCTGATCACGCACGAATTGATGCACCCGATGTTCGGCCATTTCATTTACGACAGCAATCACGCGCTCGAAGCCATCGGCGCGGATATGGTCATCAATTCCGTCATCACAAACCTGTTCGGGCTTGAATCTGACCAGGGCGAGTTGTTCAAGAAGTTCTATCCCGATCATGGATTGGAGGGGCTGCTCCGCCCGCAAAGCAGGATGCAACAAAGCCGGTATGTCCATCTCTACAACAGTTTCTACACCATACTGCTCCCGAAAATGAGCACCGGCGAAGCGATCCATGCCTTGAAAATCCTTACGCCAGGCGAGTGTAAGGAAGTGGTGATGTTGATCGGTTCCCACGGCAGTAACAACGGTGTCAACAACGGCAATAATCCGGCGCTACCACGCGAAACCGTGTCGAGGATAGCCGCTGATTTGCAGGACCTGGTGAAATCACGGGGAAAGAGGCCGGGATTCGCCATGAAAGGGAGCAATCTGACATTCTGTCCTTTTCGGCATGCCATTTCCCATGGGCATTGCCCAGCGAAACTATGCAGAAGTTTCGGCGGATTGGGCCCTCGCGACCTAAGATTGATTTGTTTGTGCCAGTTTGTCTCTCGTTCTTGAAGCGGCGGAAATGCCCCGGAGCGCTGGCGAATTCTTTGGGTCGTCCGGGACTTATTGATCTTCATAAGCCTTCCATCGTCGTTTCAGGAAATGTTCCTCGGGTAATGAAGCCACCCATGGTTCGAGTATTGCCGCCGCATGGCTCGGACGCCCCATCAATCCCAGCATTTCGGCCAGGAGATAGTCTTTGGCCGTACTGCCTGTGGGACAGGGATGATTGGGGTCATTGAAATTCGCGGCGATCAGGGCAAAGTCTTCCGCATTGAGTGGCGCGAATCCAAATGGCAGAATCGGTGCGTCGGGGGTTGTGAATCGCCGTATGATTTCGCGCAGGAAAAGCCCCCAAGGATGGCCTATGCGTCTCAAGCGGTCGGCTTCTCTGAAGGCTTCGGGGTAGTCATGTCGAGACAAGGCGCGGGTAAACTGTCTCAAGAAGGCCCAATAGGGGCCTTGGTTTGTTGTTTGTGAAATCAACGTATCCGTTTCATAACGACCTTCATGTTTGGTGAATTGGATAAAATGATAAACAAAATCGCTTTCGGGGGAGGGGTTTTCCTCGCGTATTAATTGCGACACGCGTTCTGCCAATGTGTCGTTTCGGGACTGCAGCAACAACAGGCACGCGGCATTCAGAGGATTATTCAGGAGGTAGAAGCGTCCATCAACCAACCGGTGGATGACGTCGCGGAAAGCGTAACACTCGGCGTCATTGTCAGGGCAGGTCCTGAAGGGCTCTCGTAAAAAATCGGGCACATCCTTTGG
>CAZLII010000228.1:0-7114 GCA_964559065.1 uncultured Nitrospirales bacterium
AGCAATTTTCATGCCTATTCCCGAATGGTTGTTGGGGGGGCGGTTCCCGCGTCTGAATTTTTTGCTTGCTAATTCCGGGGAACTTTGCTATACTTGAAAAACGTCTGAGCAACGGTCGCACTCGGCGCCTGTGGCGCCCTCAATGGGCGGGCGCCGTCGCCGATATGGGGCGAGGGTTGACAAAGAATGCAGTGTGTCATGCGGGCGAATTGCGTCCGCGCGGCGCGCCGGCGGAGGGTCTTGATGGTGCAGGAAGCCTTGAATCGCGACGCATTGCATGAATCCTGGGCCATCCAGGCGGAGGCGTCGGCGTTGGGCTTCGACTGGCCTGAGATCGGCGGCGTTTTGGACAAGGTCGCCGAGGAATTGGCGGAACTGCGCGATGCGCTGCGGCACGGGGATTTTGAAGCAATACAACATGAACTCGGTGATTTATTCTTGGCCGCCGTGAACGCGGCCCGTTTTCTTGAGATTGATCCGGCGCAGGCGCTACGCGCGGCGAACGCGCGCTTCTCGCGACGCTTTGAATTGGTGAAAAAGTTGGCTGCGGAGGCGGGGCTTCCCATGAAAACGTGCTCGCTTGAACAACTTGACGTGCTCTGGAGCGAGGCGAAAGTGCGTGAGCGCCATACACTTGAAAATACCCCTTGACAACGACGGCAAAGATGGTGCAGACTCGCCGTCGTGATCGTCGAATAGGCGCAATTTTACAGGGTGAAATGAAGGTGTGGATAAGGTGTGGAAAACCTGTGCATGACTTCGTTTTACCGGTGGATACGCGGTGGAAAAAGTGGAACAGCCATAGCACGGGAGGACGCTTGGGAGGGGATTAACGGACGACGCGGCGCGACGGGCATGTCCGTTTGGCGCGCGGGGAGAGCAGGGCTGGGTAGCGAGGCCCCGGCACTCATTCATTCAAGGCATTTATAAAACCAATGGGGCTGTTGATAATGTCGGGAGATCAAGGACCGAACGATCTATGGATGCAAGCGCTGAAGTATCTGCGCGAAGTACTCGATGATTACAGTTACAAGAACTGGTTTTCCCAGACCTCCTTCAAGTCGCTGAACGGAAATGTTCTGTCGGTCAACGTTCCCAGCGAGTTTTTCGCGGAATGGCTGCGTGATCATTATATGGATACAATTTACGAAACGGCGCGCCGCGTATCGCCCGACATCAAGGAAGTGGTGTTTCTGCCGGCACAAGACACGGCGGTGCCGCCAAATGCCGCAGCCATTGCCGACCCTGTCACGCTATCCGCCAATGATGTTGTCAAAAAGACGCGTGGGACCAGAACTATCGGCGGTTTCAACGGCTTCAATCATCGCTACACCTTTGATCGTTTTGTGATTGGTTCGGGCAACCGCTTCGCCCATGCCGCCGCGAAGGCGGTGGCCGAATCTCCGGGTCGCGCCTACAATCCGCTTTTCCTTTATGGGGCCACAGGATTGGGCAAGACCCATCTGATGCAGGCCATCGGCCAGGACCTCCTGACACAAAGAGCGGACTGCGCGGTGGTTTACATCTCTTCTGAGCAGTTTACCAACCAGTTGATTCAAAGCATCATGAACAAGTCCACGGACCGTTTCCATGCGAAATACAGGAAAGTGGACGTCTTGCTGATAGACGACATTCATTTCATTGCGGGAAAAGAACGCACCCAGGAGGAATTTTTCCATACCTTCAACGTCCTGTTCGACATGCACAAGCAGATCGTGCTGTCGAGCGATCGCAGCCCGAAGGAAATCGAGGGCATCGAGGCGCGCCTGGTTTCGCGTTTTGAAATGGGGTTGGTCACCGATATTCAGCCTCCGGACCTCGAAACCCGCATCGCCATCCTGCAAAACAAGGCGCGCGAAGAGAACCTGGTTGTGCCGCCAGAAATTCTGCGATATATCGCCACCTGCATCACCACCAACATCCGCGAACTGGAAGGCGCACTCATCACCGTGCTGGCCTACTCCAAACTCACCGAACAAAAGATGTCCATGGCCACCGCTGAAGAGGTGTTGCGGGATTTGGTGGACAGCGAGAAGCTCAAGCCGCTCACCATCGAACCAGTGTTGCGGGTTGTTGCGGATCATTTCGACGTCCGCATCGCCGATCTGCGCGGGCGCAGTCGCCAGCGACAGGTGGTCTATCCCCGGCAAATCGCCATGCACCTGTGCAAGGAGTTAATCCCCAGCCTTTCCCTGAGCGACATCGGCGAAGCCTTTGGCGGCAAAGATCACACCACCGTGCTCTATTCCTGCGAAAAGGTCGCCAAAGAGACCAAAAAGAACGGCGATCTGCGCAAAACCATCGAAACCCTCACCAAACGCATCCAGTCCTGACTAGCCCACGCCGTCACGGCCACAGGCATCTTGCACCTCATGGCCTTCCCTTTGCGGCCCCAATGGGTATGCGCATATCTTTCATGACAGGGGAATAGCGCATCGCAATGGCGCTGTTTTTTTGGAGAACAGCGGCTGAATGTGGTAGCATCAGGGACAATCCGCAAGAGGAGCGTATTTGACGATGGCTGTGTTGGACATAGTGCTTTATCCGGATGATCCACTGACGAAAAAAGCGGCCCCATATGACGCCGTCGGCCCGGACGTGGCCCAATTGGCGGCGGATATGTACGAAACGATGACGACCTACGAGGGTGTGGGGCTTGCCGGGCCGCAAGTGGGTGTGTCCAGGCGCATTCTGGTGGCGCATCCGCCGGACGGGGATCCGGTCTGCCTGGTCAACCCGGAAATCACCGACATGCAGGGCCGGGAGGAAGGGGAAGAGGGCTGTCTAAGCCTGCCGAACGTGTACGCAAAGGTGCCGCGCGCCATGCGGATTCACGTGCGCGCATTGGATGAGCGGGGCGCGCCGCTGGACTTTGAGGCCGAAGGCTTTCTCGCGCGCATCATCCAGCACGAATGTGATCACCTCGACGGCATCGTGTTTCCGGACCGTCTGGACATTCTCTCGCGGGAAGAGGTGCTGCACGAGTTTGAGGAAGTGCGGCGGCAGATGCGGGAGGAGGCGCAATCGCGCCTGGGTGTCACGTGCTCTTCAGCGCGCCTTCTGTAGAACGGCTGGTCGAAGCCTTTCGACGGCTGCCCGGCATTGGCAAGCGCACGGCGGAGCGGCTCGCGCTGCATGTGCTCAGCGCGCCGGAAGAGGAGGCGCAGTTGTTGAGCGAGGCCGTGCTGGAAGCGCGCGCGCGCGTGCGACAATGTTCCATCTGTTGCAACCTCACCGAAACGGATCCCTGCCCCGTCTGCGCCGATGAACGGCGCGACGCGGCGACCATCTGCGTGGTGGAACGCCCTGCGGGGGCGATGGCCATTGAGAAAGGCGGCGCGTATCGCGGCCGCTATCATGTGCTGCACGGCGCCCTCAGCCCCATCGAAGGCATCGGCCCCAGCGAATTGCGCATTGAGCGGCTCATGCGCCGCCTGGAAGAAGACGCCGTCTGCGAGGTGATCCTCGCGACCAACGCCACCGCCGAAGGCGAAGTCACCGCGACCTATCTATCGCAGAAAATCGCCGCGCTCGGCATCGCCGTCACGCGCATCGCCCACGGCGTGCCCATGGGCGGCGGACTCGAATTCGCCGACGACGCCACCCTCGCCCACGCCATCCAGGGCCGCACGCCGGTGCGTTGACCTTCTCAGTCGCCGGCCTGCGGCGGCTTCGGCGCATCGGGAAACATCGCGTTCATCTGCCGCCGGAGATAGCCGTCCAGCCCGGCGATACGATAGCGCCCGATGACCGCGCCCTGCGCCTGGTCCCACACGCATTCCCCCGTCAAGTCCATGCCGTGTTCTTCTTTGAGCGGCTTCGCTATGTATTCCGCCACGGCGATGTTGATCAGGAAGGACAGCCCCGCCACATCCGGCGGCCCGCTGATGCGCAGATTACCCGTCAGCGCGTCCAGACCCTCCGGGTCCAGGTGCAAGCGAATTTCCTGCATCTTCTCCACCACCGGTCCGGCCATGGACAACGGCGGCTGCTTCATGGCCTCCCGCCAATCCACGCCCAGCCCCTGCGCAATGGACGCCCCCAGCGTCATCAACTCCCCGTTGCGGTTGTCAAACACCACCTCCAGCAGATGCCCTCCGCTTACCGACAACGGCGCGCCCTCCATGCGATGCGACCAACTTTCCAGCACCACCGACTCCACCTCTTCGGGAATCGGAATTTGACCATCCAACAACAGCACGCCCCGCTGGGGCATCCGAAAGCGTGTGGCCGCCCACGAGACCACCGGCATCCTACCGAGCAAGTCGGACAGATCGAGGTTCTCCGCAATCGCAGGGCCGCCCCGGCGCTCATTGACAAAGAGCGTCAGCCGCAACTGCCCCGCACCGAAATCCGACCCGCCCAACAGCGCCACTTCACGCGGCATCAGCATCTCCACCGCTTTGCTGAAATCCAGCCCCAGCGCCGAGACAACAGGTAACGACGGCATCCGGTCCTTCGGGACGTATGCCAGCAACAGCGGCGTCACCTGCTCAGGCCGCGCCACCACCCGCAGCCGCGTGCCCATGTCCGCCACGGTCTCATGCGACACCGGCTCCGCCTCCGACAGGCCGAAACGCTGGTTGGCGCGGTGATACATCACCCCCAAAGCCCCGCCTGCAACCAGCAGCAGCACCGCAATCACACCCACCAGGATCAGAAATATCTTTTTCACAACCTGCGCTCCCGTGATTGTTTGTCAGAATCCATCGTGCCGCTCGGAGTTATCCTAAGCCCTGGGGCGCGGCTTGTCAAAAAGACGTGCAGCATGGGGACAACAGCAAATGCGGGAGTATTGCAAGCACGCGATCGACATGGACACGATAGTGAACCGGCTCAATTTCACCAAATGAGGAATTGATGGCGTCAAAAAATCATGTGACCAGCGCGAGGGCAAGCAGTATCAAGGCCATGAAGAGACCGACGACCGCCCAGAACAAGAGGCCGCCGGCAAAGCCAATCTCGTGAAAGGCGCGCACTTTGTACAAGGTGACGGGCAGTTGCAGGATGTCGGCGATGGTGAAGGCTTCGCGTTCGCCAATCGCCACCCAGATTTTCCCTTCTTCGGCGTTGGGAATGAAGGCAACCACGTAATGCAGCCCTTCTTCGACGGTCTGCGGGGTCTGTGCCGCAAACTGCCATGAATCGGTGCCGGTGAATTCCTCATGGAAAAAGGTTGGCGTTTCGGCGTCCGTAGCAAAGAGCAGTCCGCCCAATCCTTCCGGAAAATCAAAGGGTAGCGATATTTCAGGCAAGCCAGGCCCAAGCAAAGCGATGGCAGGCCGGATGTGCTGGTAGCGTTCAATCACCGGCACGCCGGCCTGCAGAAAAAGCGTTTTCCCCGCTTCGGCCTGAAAAGAGAGCCAAATCTGTTCCTGACCCGGTTTGACATGGTGATAGGCCACTTGGGAAACATCGGGGTCGGCGATGGCATAGGCCGTATCGGCATCGGTAGGCCCGCCATTAATGACAATGGGCTTATGCGCCTGCGCTTCGACCGCAGCAAACACAAGAACCCCCAGAACTAATCGCACAAGCCTGCATGATCTCATGGTTCTTTCCCTTTCTTTTCCGGCGATCCGATATAGACCTTGCCATTATCCTCGCGCACTGTACACTTTCTCAGGCCGTTCCGCGCCGGCCCCGCAAGCACTTCGCCATCCAGTGCATAGGTGGACTTGCCCACGCTGCAACATTGCACGGCCCCGCCGTCAGGCGTCGGGTCCACCCGTCGTCCCGCGTGCCCGCAGCGGTTTACAAACACGTGAATGGCGTTGTCCATTCCACGGCACACCAACAGGCGATGCGGCAGGCCCCTCCCTTCCAGGCGCACCGCGCCGCCCGGCCGGGCGAGTTCAGGGACGCGCTGCAAATCGAGGATGATATCCCCGCCATCGTAGCGCCAACACCCCGGATCCGCGGGAATCCGCGTTGCGCACAGGCCCAAAATGCGCTGAAAGATATTGCGTTTCACTGATTGGGTTGGCATGATCAAATGGTCCTTTCCTCTGCGTACATACACATGCACCCGCTTCAATTCCGGCACCATTAAATCTGCTTTACTATGGAACATGCCTTCTGTCAATTTCAAGCGGCGGAGGCCGGCTGATATACTTCCTTTCCGATATGAATACACCGCAGGTGCATGTAATCGTCATCAATTGGAACGGCCTGGAGCATCTCGCCGTGTGCCTGGACTCTGTCCTGGCGCAGACCTACGCGAATATCCGGGTGATTCTCGTGGACAATGCCAGCGGGGACGAGTCAGTGGTTTTCGCGCGCGCGCGCCATGGCCATGATCCGCGCTTCGAGACACTTTGCCTGCCGCGCAACCTGGGTTGGTCGGGCGGGAACAACGCGGCAATGCAGCGGGCGCTCGATGCAGGCGCGGATTACGTGTTTCTGTTGAACAACGACACGTGGACCGCGCCGGACGCGGTGGAGAAGATGGTGACGATGGCGGAATCGCTCCCGGAGGCGGGGGCCATTGCGCCGAAAATGCTGCTCTTCGATTATCCCTCCGTGATTAACAGCATCGGGCTGGAGGCGTCGCTGGCGGGTGCGGCCTGGGACCGGGCCGTGGGCCGCCTGGATGGTCCCGCATGGAATACGCCGACCCAGGTGATCGGCGTATGCGGGGGCGCATGCTTTCTGCGGGTGGCTGCGCTGCGCAAGACCGGCCTGCTGCCGGAGGATTTCGAGATATACCTGGACGACCTCGACCTGTGCCTGCGCATCTGGAACGCGGGGTACTCGATCTGGACCTGTCCGGAGGCCGTGGTGCGCCACAAATTCAGCGCAACGCTGGGGCAGGGCACACGCGCGCGCGGCAAGTATTACCTGAACACCCGCAACCGGTTTCGGATCATTCTCCGCAACTATCCCGCGCGCCACGCGTTGTCCATCGCATCGGCGCTGTTCGTGGCGGAAGGACGGGCCGTCGGGCGGGCGCTGCTGGACGGCGAGGCGTGGCGCGTCGCATGCCATGTGCGCGCATGGATTGCCGGCGACCTCTATCTCCCCCGCGCCGTCGCCGAACGCATGCGCCGGAGGCGCGCCGGGCTTTCCGGTTGTCGTTTTTGGCATCTGGTGCGCCGGGAACCCCTGTTTTGTC
>CAZLII010000229.1:0-7111 GCA_964559065.1 uncultured Nitrospirales bacterium
CCTTCGCCTTCCCCTTCGCCCTCGCCTTCACCCTCCCCCTCGCCTTCACCTTCGCCTTCACCCTCGCCTTCACCCTCCCCTTCGCCTTCACCTTCGCCTTCCCCCTCGCCGCCCTCCGGGGAAATCACGGAAATCACATCCGGCGTGCGCAGTTCTGGTCCAGTGGACCGGTAAAGCGCGTATCCCTGCAATTCCTTGTCACCTGATTCCTCCAACGGCACGCTCATCCGATAAGTGAACGAGAACGGAAATGCCGGCGTGCTGACCCATCCGAGTTCCAGGCGCCCGGTGCTCGCATTGAAGTTGATGATGGGAGGCGCGCCTGCGCCTGACACCGAGACATAGCCCCAGCCTGCGGGCAGGGTTTCCACCAGTCCCAGGGCCAGCACATTGTCCGCGCCTGAATAGGTCAAGGTCACCGTGACATCCAACGGCGACCCGGGCACATACCGCGCGTTATTGCTGATTTGACGGGAAAAACCCAGGTCCGCCGCCGCCACCAGCGCCGGCAGGCACGCCAGTGTCAGGCCCAGGCCCAGTCCCCGGCCAAGAACTCCATGCAAATCCATCCATGTTTTCCCGAAACGCATAACCGACCGATTCCTTTCCCGCGGAGCGCCGCGTGATTTCATGCGCCTTAAAGTATAGCACGCCCATGGCCGCTGTCGGAGTCATGGGCATCAAGTCCAAAACGCCAATAAGGACAAAAAGGACGACAAGGACACCAAGGACACCAGGGATGACAAGGACGACAAGGACACCAAGGACATGGGGGGGCAGGGCGGCAAGGTGTTGTCCTATGAGACGAAACGCATGATGTTTGACCCGGCGTGGGCGATGCGCCATACTCCCGGTACCCCCCGATGAAACCAGGGAAAGGAAAGCGAGGCATGTCGGGTCATTCATTGTGCCTGTGGCGCATTACGACACGGATTCGCCGGCTTGGCGTCATGGCGCTGGTCGCGGCGCTGGCGCCGGGTATTTGCGCCGGCACGCAAATGGACCTGCCGGTGATGTTGGCGCGCCTGACACATGAGGCGGCTGAAACGTCCGCGCCTGCCCCGGAAAACCCCGTCCCGTCGCCTTCGGCGATGCACGGGATTCCGCCTCTGGCGATGGCGGCCGGTGATTATGTGATGCTGGCGCATCAGACGGCGGCGGCATTATTGGGTAAAGACTCGGCAAAAGCGTGGCGCGGGTTTCTGGGGATGGACCCGACCCTCGGCGAGGCGTTCCGTATCAGCGGCATGCTGGCCTACGAGGAGGAGAACTACGAAGTTGCCGCCCCCCTGCTGAGCGCCGCGTATGACTATCTGTCCGATGACGTGGAATTGATGGGACGGCTCGGTTTCGCGCTCAAGGAGACCGGCGATTATGAGCGGGCGCTGGACCGGCTCTTCCTGGCGACCATCCACGACGAGACGAACTACTACGTGTGGTGGTGGCTGAGCGACACGCAGCGCCTGCTCGGCCAGTACGCCGAGGCCGTCGAAAGCATGGTCATTGCGCGCAATCTCGCTCCGGCGGACCAGGTCGAGGAACTCCAGCATTATGTGGATTACACCCAGACATTGGGTGATAAAACGCGGGACTGGACCAATTTCTTCATCCACCTGGATTTCGCCGGGCGGCACGAGCGCCTGCGCCGGTTCCGGCGCTATCTCGCCGAATGCCTCACCGCGCTGGACCTCGCCCCGGAGAATGCCTCGGAAGATGCGGAGGGCGCCCTGCGCATCGGCGGCGTGTACAACCAAATCGGCATCTACTACAAATACCTGCAGGAACCCGATGTGGCGGCGCACTATTTTCAGGCCGCCGCAGCGTGTTTCGCTGCGGCTGAGCAGGCGCCCGATATCATGCGGAATGAGCAAAACCTCGGCCTCGCTTACGGGATCATGGCGGAAATGCATCCCGCGCACCAGCGGCTTTTTGCGGAGCGCGCCGTCGCGCATTGGGAAAAGACTCTCGAAGTCGCCCGCGAATCCGGGAATCACGAATACCAGCGCTATGCCATGGGCGGTCTGCTGTGCGCGCTGCTCGAAGTGAAGGACTTGGAGGATGCCCGCATCGCGGCCCTGCGCGAGGACATCGCGCCGGAACTGCCCCGCCGCGGCCCCATTGACGACTTCGCCACGGCGGAAGCGGTCGTGGCCGAGGCGCTGTGCCGCGCCCGCGAAGAAGACTACGCCGGGGCGCGCATCCTGCTGGAAATGGCGTTGCCGTATTACGAAGATTCGCAGTACCTCGCCGACGGCGAGCGCAGTGCACGCATCTCGCTGGTCCTCGCCCAGGCGTATTGCCATCAGGGACACCTCGACAAAGCGATGGAACGCGCCGCAAACGCGACGACCTTCGCCCACGGTTCGCGCCGCTTTCTCGATACCGACGCCTTCAATCGCGGCGCATACGGCCGCATCCTCCGGCAGGCCGCGGCCATCGCGGCCCGCGCCGCCCTGATACAGGACGACGCCGAACTCGCGCTCGAACACACCGAGCAGTATCACATCCAGGCGCGTCTGGACCTCCTCGGCAGCATAGTCCGGGACGAGGCGCGCTTCACTGATCTGCCCACGGAAACCGAACTCATCCGCCGCCGCCTACCGCTGCTCGAAGCGGATTATGCGCGCGCACGCGAACAGGACGATTCGGTCGAAAGCCTGCGCCTGGAAATGCGCCTGGCGGCGGACCGCAGCCGTCTGGAATGGCTCGAACGCGGCATCCGCTTCGCCGCGCCGTCCGCGCTGAGTTACCTGCAGGCGCCTGCGTTGCCGGTGGTGGAACTCCAGGCCGCTCTGCCCGAGGACATCACCGTCCTGTATTTCACCTTCGACCCGTGGGGCGGCGCGGCGCTCGCGTTGACCCGCGATGCGCTGCAGGGCGCGCCGCTGACGGAAGCGCGCGAGGATGTCGTGTTGCGGGAAATGACCGCGCTGCACGCCCAACTCGCCGCGCGTGACGCGGCCGCGCGCGCGACCCTTGAGCGCATACACCAACTGCTGCTGGCGCCCGTGCGCCCGCTCATCACCACGGACCGCGTCTGCATCGTGCCCAATCCTGTGTTGATGGGATTGCCCTTTGAGGCGCTGCATGAAGATGGCCGCTTTTTCGTCCAAGACCACGCCGTCTTTTATGCCTCCAGCACCAGCCATCTTGTCCGCGTTTTGCGCCGCGCCGCGCCGGAACGGGAACGATTCCGGCTGATGGCCGCGGACGCGCGGTCCGCGCCCTGGTTTGACGCTGTCATCGGCGGATTTGCCGTTTCGGAGCGACTGGAAAACGAAGATGCCACAGAAACGGTGGCGACGCGCGGGGTGGCGGCGACGGAGGTATTGCACATCACCGCGCCGGTCGCATTCACCCAGCGCGATCCGATGTTGGACGCGCTGCTGTTGCAAAAGGACACCGCCAACGACGGCCGCCTGCATGCCGCCGAGGCGCTGGCCGCCGCAATCCCCGCCGCGTTGATTTCCCTTGACCTCGACGGCATTCCCGCCGAGCAGAGCGCCGCCTTGGACGCCTTCGCCGAAGCCTTTTACCACGCCGGCGCGCAGGCGGTGCTCGTCAATTCCTGGACCCCCGCCCCGGAACACGGCCACGCATTTGTTGAGGCGTTCTACCACAACCTGTCAACCATGGACGCCGCACGCGCCTGCGCCGCCGCCAAACGCGCCCTTATCGAAACCGCCGCCGATTCCCTCGACTGGGCCGCCTTCCGCCTCTACGGTGACCCGCGCTGATGTTGAGATGATGCGTCTTCTCTGTCTCACATGGGCAATAGTCGGGTGCGGTGTTATGAGAGAGAAAGCGCAAGCGTGGCTTGCGCACTCCAAAGCAGCGGGGTTTTGAGGGACAAGAAAGAGAAAGCGCAAGCGTGGCTTGCGCACTCCAAAAGGCGGGCGTTATGCCATTGCGCACATTCGAAGAATGTCGTGTGTCCCTTTTTTCCCTGCTGTCCCTATTGTCCCTGTTGTCCCTGTTGTCCCTGTTGTCCCTGTTGTCCCTGTTGTCCCTGTTGTTCCTGTTGTCCCTTTCGCTCCAGCGGCAACACAGGCGTCGGCATCATTCCCCCGGTTTGATGCGGACCAGGCTCAGGTACCCCGGATGGTCGCTGAGTTGAAAGGATTTCCCGTCCTTCTGGATATGCGCCGGAATAGTGACGGTTTCGATGGCCTCAAAGACATATCCCGGATCATCTACGGAGAAGATGTGGTCAATGCGGGTGTCTATGGTCATGGCGCGGGTCAGCCCCGCGCCGGAGACGGCGGTCTCAAAATCCACCGCGCCGGGACGGCAGTTCATGTCGCCGGTGAGGAATGCGGGCGCGGTGCGGGTGCGGGTCTTGTTGATGAATGCCGCCAGTTCGGCCATCTGGATGATGCGGAGGTCTCTATATGCCGGGTTGCCGTATCCGGCCTGGGCGTGGGTGTTGTAGAAGTCAACGAGGCCGCCGCCCGGCAGCGCGATGCGCGCGAGGCACACGCCCTTGCCCGCCCACCAGTCGCCCTCCCAGACCTTGTACCACGGATTGGACACAGAATAGCGGTGGAAATAATGCTCCTTGATTGGGAACGCGCTCATGACGAGGAGGCCGCTGCCGACCGTTGCGCTGCGGAAGTATTCGTGGTATTTCAGTCGCGAGTGCTTCAGGGCGTCAATGAGCACAGCGCGGTCCTTCGCGACAAAGGCTTCCTGAAAACCCACGATGTCCGGGTCGAGATCGGTGAGCACGCGCCCGATTTCGCGCATACGCGCGGGACGGTTGCGGCCCACCACCCACAGCGCCTGCACATTGTATGTGACCACCTTCAGCAGCGCGTCCTCCTGCAGTCGTTCCGGCGGGTTGACCAGCAGCGCACTCTGCGCGTAGTCCGTGGGCGCGCCCACGCGCCCGTTGAAAAACGACGCCACGAACAGGATCAGGAACAACCCGCCGATTACCCCGACCAGCCCTCCAAGCCCCACGCCGCATCCGATTAGCACGTATCGCATCATGTTCTCCTTTTTCCAAATTCTTCGGCACCCCCTTCGAAGGGGTATTGCGTTGCACCGCAGGAGCGATGCAACGAGGGCCAAGGGGTAGTCCTCGTGACACCGCTCCCGCGGTGTCACGACACACCCTGCGCCGCCGTCTTCACATTACGCGCCGTTGTGTTCCTCTGCTTGCTTCGCCACCGGCGACACCCGGATGGTGGACATGTAGCCGGAGTGGTCGCTGAGTGGTGTCACTTCGCCCGGGCCGATTAATTGGCCGAGGATTTCTCGCGGCGTGGGTGCGCGGCCAAGGAAGAGCACAGGCCGTGAACCCTGCACGGTTCCCTCGATGACCACGGTCTCCAGGGTTTCAAAACGGTAACGCGGGTCCGTTGCGCCGAAGATATGGTCAATGGCGGAGTCAATGGTCATCATGCGTTCGAGTTGTGCCTGGTCTATCGCGATCTGCATGTCGGGGCGTCCGAGGCGGGTGTTGAAATCGCCGACCACAAACGCGAGACCCGATGCGCTTTTGGTTTCATTCATGAACCGGGCCAGCCCGGCCATCTGCACTGACCGCACTTCGCGGTATCCCGTGGGGTGGCCGCGCCCCGCCTGTGCATGCGTGTTGTAAAAATCAACCATCGCGCCGCACGGCAATTCGACGCGCGCCAGCCCGACGCCCTTGCCCGCCCACCAGTCCCCCTCCCACAGTTTATACCAGGGATTGCTCTGCTCGAAGCGGTGAAAGAAAACCTCGCGGATGGGATAGGCGCTGAGGATGAGCAGGCCGTTGCCCACCGTCGCCGCCGGATAAATCGCGTGGTGGCGCAGCCGCGTCGGTTTCAGGCGTTCAATGAGCAATTCGCGGTCTTTTCGGATAAAGGATTCCTGAATGCCGACGATATCCGGGTCAAGTTCGATCAGTTTTTCCGCCACGCCGACCATGCGTTCGCGGCGGTTCCCCGTGAAGAGATAGGCGTCGGCGATGTTCCACGTCACCACCTTGAGCGTGACGGGTTCCGCGAGGGGCGGCGGCGGATTTGCCAGCGCCGCGCTGCGCGCGTAGTCCGTGGGCGCGCCCGTGCGCCCGTTGAGCAGCGCCATGGCGCACACAAAAAGCGCGAGCGCCAGCGGCGGACCGAGCAACAACAATAGACATCCCACAACGATCCTCCTGAGGCAGCCTTTCATACCCGTCATTTTCCTTCCATCGCTTCGGCCAGCAACTCCGCCATGTGCAAGGGCTTCGCCGCGCTGAGGTGCTCGATCTGGTGGCGGCAACTTGTGCCCGACGCCACCAGCCGCGCGCCGGCGGGTAATGCGTCAATCTTTTCAATCAATGGCTGCGCCACCTGCAACGACAGGTCATATTTCGACGCCGTCGCGCCGAAGGCGCCGGCCATGCCGCAGCAGCCGGTGTCGAGCAGGCGGGCCGTGTTGTTCGGGATGCGCTCGGCCAGCCGTTTCAAGACAGATACGTCAAGCAGCGCCTTGACGTGGCAATGCGCGTGAATGGCGGTCAGCCCCGGCATTTCGGAGAAGGCCGGCGCGTCCGGCGTTTCCGCCAGCGCGTGGTCCATGAAGGCCTCGAAGAGGACGGCATGCGCAGCGGCATCTTCCGCGCCGGGCACGCGCAGTTCGCGGTAATCCTCATGGAACATGGAATAGCAGGAGGGTTCGAGAAACACGATGGGATCGCGGTTGTCTTTCAGCACGGCCATGTTGCGCCTTCCCATTGCCGCCGCCACGTCCAGTCGCCCCATGCTGAACGCAGGCCGCCCGCAACAGGCGCGCCCTTCCGGCAGACGAACTTCAAAGCCCGCCGCTTCCAGCACGCGCACCGCCGCGATGCCGATTTCCGGCTCGTTGTAGCGTACAAAGCAGTCATCCCACAGGAGCACCCTTCCCCGTCCGCCCGGCTTGGGCCTGGGCCGCCGCCGGAACCACACGTCGAAGCGTTCCCGCGTGTAGGCCGGCAGGGGCCGCTGGGCGGCGATACCCAGCGTTTTCTCCATCAGCCGCCGCAGCCATTTCCATTTCAGACCCGCGTTGGCCAGCCCAGGTGTCAGGCATGCCAACGCGCCCAGCAGGTCCACGCGGCTGATGATGCGCGCCGCGAGCGGCGTGCCGTGCGTGC
>CAZLII010000230.1:0-7085 GCA_964559065.1 uncultured Nitrospirales bacterium
AAGCCGCGTGTCACCGGGTGCTCCGCGTAAAACGCGCCGCGATATTCCATGAATCCTTCGTCAAGATGCTGGAACGGCGCATTGTCGGTGCTCAGTTCCTCCTGCCACATTTGCTCATAGCGGTCCGTGACGACAATGTCACTGCCGACGCGGATGCCGTAGCGGTCCTCCAGCCACGGGCGCAAGACCTCGCCGCCGGGCGTCTGGCGCACGCTGCGCCACGGGTCCAACAGCAAGAACATGCGGCCGCCGCGCCGGAGATAGTCCTCAATCGCGAAAAGTTCCTGCGGGTGCAGATCGCCGGAGGGGTTGTTGATCACCAGCACATCGCAGTCCTGCGGCACATCGGGGTCGGTGATCTTGATGGCGATCCGCTCCGTCCGGTACGACTCCCCTTCCAGCAGGTTTTTCAACATGGATGCGCCGCCCGCGCCCTCGTCCAGGATGTCCCGTTCGTTGTGCCCGGTAAGGAAGCACACCTTGGGTTCCGCGTCCCGCAGCACGTTGATCAGCGCATTGGTGAAATCGCGTTCCTCCAGGCGCGGGCTGCCGCCCGAAAGCGTGATCACGCGTTGGCGCCCCCCCGCGCTTACCACCACCGTGCCCTGCGGCGAAGTGTGCCTGATGTTCAGCGCCTCCAGGCGGGGCCGGTCAATGTGCGCGTCCAGCAGTTCAACCTTGAGCAGATCCGTGTATTTCTCACACTGCTCCAGGAAACGCATCGTCTTGTCCCGCGCAATCAAGACCAATTCATCATGAACGTTGATGAAAAAGCAGGTGACGTTGACCTCGCGCGTCATCCCCTGCAGGACCTGCACCGTCTGGGGCGCGAGTTGCCGCCGCCCTTCGCGCGTCAGGTCCCAGGAGACATCCCATGCGGACACCAGCGCGTACAGCACCATGCAGATGCCCAGGAACAGAGCGGAGGAAAGCACAGCGTTGATGCCGCCCACGGCGCGGCCCTGCAGCATGGCGCGGCCTGCGCTCGCCCGGAACACCGTCACGAACCATATCGCCCCGGCTACGACGAAGAGCGAAAGCGAGGTCAGCACCCAAATGGAAAAAGGGTCCTGCATCCACGCCAGCAGATTCAACGCCGCTGCCAGCGCCACCCAAGCCGTTATCGCCGCTGCTTTCCGCATTATTTTGTCCTAGAAAACATAATATTATAGATAAGGAAAGAGAAATTTGGCAGTAAAACAAAAGGAACTATTCCGCATTCCGCATTCCGCATTCCACATTCCACATTCCGCATTCCGCATTCAATCATCCGCGCCAGTGCCGGCTTTCCAGCGCGCGGAATGTCAAGAAAATAAAGAACGCGCTGAACAGGAGATAATAGGCAATATCTTTGGGCTGGAAAATGCCCTGCGCCATGTCCTTGGCGTGCGCATCCAGCGCGAGTTCGGTCATCAGCGCCCGGAAGATGCCGTACAGAAACTGCATGGGCGCCTGCACCAGTTCCGGCCACGCGGCGGGGATCGGCCCCTGCGCCGGAAGGTCTGCGCCGAGGTTGCCAATCACATACAACACCAGCGTCAACCCGAAGGTCACGGTGCCCGACGTGATCTGGTTGCGGGTCACGGAAGACACGAACATGCCCAGGCTGATAAACGCGGCGCTCATCAGAAACACGGTGACCACGCCAAAGACCAGGACGGCAGGCTCCACCGCCACAAAATACGAGACCACCGCCAGATGCACGCTCAAGACCAGCATCATCACCAGCACCATGCCCATTGCCGCGAAATACTTGCCGAAGATGATCTCCCGGTCCCGCAGCGGATAGGTCAACAGCAATTCGATGGTGCCCCGGTGCCGTTCCTCCGCCAGGAGCCGCATCGTGATCAGCGGCGTCAGGAACATGATCAGCACCCCGCAAAAGACCAGGAACGGACTCAGCAACGTCTCCTCAAAGTCGGGCACGCTCGGATAGCCGTACTGGCTCGGCGACTGCGTGATCTGCGCGAACATGAAGAAGGTCAGCGTGAACGCCAGCCCCGAAACCACCGCAACCATTCCCACCACCACGTAGCCCACGGGGGTCAGGAAATAACTCTTGAACTCGCGCTTGCACACCGCCCAGGTGTTTCGCGCGCTCTCCTGCAATCCATGCGTCATAATTGCTGTTGTATCTTCCCTATTGTCCGTCTGTGTCAGTCCGTGTCCGTCTGTGTCTGCCCCTGCCGGTCCGCCGCCACCGCCTCGATGAAGACTTCCTCCAGGCTTTTTCCCCGGTCCGGGCCGGTCAGCCGGTCCATGCGGTCCTGGGTTACAATCCTGCCCTGGTTGATGATGATCACGCGCTCGCAGACCATCGCCACTTCCGGGAGTATATGCGTGCTGAGCAGGATGGTGTGGTCCGCGCCCAGTTCCTTGATCATCTGCCGGATGTCCACAATCTGGCGGGGGTCCAAGCCCACGGTCGGCTCATCCAGAATCAGCACCGGCGGGCTGCCTATCAGCGCCTGCGCCAGGCCCACCCGCTGCCGATAGCCTTTCGACAGGTTTCCAATCAGCCGCTTCGACATCTCCGTCAAGGCGCAACGCGCGATCACCCGGTCCACTTCAGCGCGCCGCGCCGCGCGCGGCACCCCCTTCACCTCCGCCACATAACGCAGAAAACCCGACACCACCATCTCGTCGTAAAGCGGCACCCGCTCCGGCATGTACCCCACACGGCGCTTCACCTCGATGGGGTCCGAATGCACCTCATAGCCCGCCACCCGCGCCGTCCCCGACGTCGCCGGAAAAAAGCCGGTCAATATGCGCATCGCAGTGCTCTTTCCAGCGCCATTCGGCCCCAGAAATCCAACAATCTCGCGCTCTCCCACGGAAAACGACGCATTGTCCAGCGCCACGATGGCCCCATAGCGCTTGCTCAGGCCTGAAACTTCAATCATCAAGAATCTCCGGCAAAATGACAGATTTTCGGCGCACATTGCCGTAAGCCGAACACCCAGAGCGCCCACCCTACCACGTTTTTCGATGGCGGCACAAACCGGAGGCTCGGCACGGACGTCGTCAATGCGGCAGAAAATTCCGTCAAAATGGTTCCAATATGGAGCGCCATTGTCAACTTTTTCCCTTTGCTTGGGATTATATATCGAAGAAAAGCCCAATAAATCAAGCCCATCCCTTGGGAAAGGATATTGGCACAAGAAATGCTCTTGTTCTTGAGGAAAGACAGTCGAAAGGCAGGAGCAGAAAGGCAGGCCGTTTATGCTGGTGCAATGTTGTGTATGTGGTCGAATGCGCGACGGCGCGACATGGACGCGCCCGCCGAAGACGCCCGGTCGTACGGAGAAAATCAGCCACGGGTATTGTCCCGCCTGCGCCGCAAAGGCCTTTCAGGAACTTCGCAGACAACACCACCACCTCTCACGGATCCCCCCCAAGGCGGTCCTGAGCCTGTGATGCGCTGCCGGATTTCCGCCCCGCGCAGGCGCGCCGACAATGACGTATTCAACGTTGTGGGCGTTTAATAACGCGAGCAACTCTTTGAAGTCGGACTTCGCTTCCATGCGCCTGCCTCCAGAGATGTTCCACCGCTGCGATGCGTTCTTCGGGACTGCGCGACAGCCAATACGCCAGGTTCTCCTTCACTTCGTCAAATTCGGAGCGTTTCGCCTTGCGCACCACCTTGTCCATCAGGAAATGTCCTCATTGTTCCTCTCGCCGCAATGCAACACAGTATTACCCTTCTTGGTCATCAAAATAATCGTCTTCGGCGATATCGGGGATGCCGATGACCAGAACGCGCATGCGACCGCGCGCGGCGTGGGCGACGCCGGGGGGAATATGAACGAGCGTGCCCCTGCTGACCGGATGCTCCACCCCATCGAGCACTACCGCGCCTTCGCCGTCCAGCACATAGTACAGTTCCGTGGACCGCTTGTGGTAATGCGGTTTCGCGCCTTCAATATCCACCGCGTGCGCCCAGGCGGCGGGGGCCAGTTCGGCATCCTCACGGCTGATGAGGCGATAACGCCAGCCGCACGCGCTCTTCTCGCGCCGCGCATCGGCCTCATTGCGAACAATAATCGCGCCACCCTGCTCTTGATTCATGGGTTTGGACCCTCCATTTGGCGATGCAGCCAGTATAGCGGCCTGCTCCCACGCCGGACAAGCCGGTGTGCCGTGTTTTCTTACTCCGACTTGTCCGACCCGTCTGCCCCGTCCGACTCGTCCGCCAGAAGAACATGGTAGGTCCTGCTTTGCTGCATCCACCCTACGCTGTTTTCCGTCCGACCCGTCCGACTCGTCCGACCCGTCCGACTGGGGAACATGGTAGGTTCCGCCTTGCTGCACCCACCCTACCGGAACACAGCAACAATTGAGGGGTTAAAGCGCCTCATTCCGGGGTGGGTGCGGGGACGTGGCGCATGTGGATCAGCCAGAGGTTGCGCAGGTAAACGGGTAGGGTCGCGGCCAAGCCCAGCGCGAAGACCCACTCGCCGCGCGGCGCGTAGGAGATGATCTGGAGGACGGACGCGACGACGCTGATGTGCCAGAAAATGACCGGCACCACGCTCTTGCGTTTGGCTTCGGTCACCACCCATTGCAGGAAGAAGCGGCAGGCGAAAAGCGCCTGGCCCGCGGTGCCCACGGCAATGAGCAGCCAGGTCCGCACCGCTTCATCGGGATGGGTGGCATGGTATTCGTTGAACCAGGTATACGCAACAAGGGCGAGGGCCGCCACGCAGACCACCCCCGCGATGCCGTGCACGAGCAGCGAACGTTCCCGGCTGAGCACGCCCTTCTCGCGCCAGATATGCACCAGGTTGCGGGTATACACAACGATGTTGAAACTGTAACTGAGCGCGCCGACCGGCGATTGGAGATAGAATACGGCGTAGGGGAACAACATCAGCGCGCCGATGCCGCTCATGTACCAGAAGCCGACCGGCACCACGCTGCGTTTGCGCCGCTCGGACACATACCATTGCAGATAGAAGCGCCCGAAGAAGATCAGCCCGCCCGTCACGCCGACCGTCTTCCAGAACAACGTCCATAATCCGGCTTCCGACAGCACGCTTAGTCTTCTCCAGAACTTTGCAGGCTAAAGCCTGTACTCCAGAACTCCCATAATCCGGCTTCCGACAGCACGCCTCAGTCTTCTCCATCTATCTGATACGCTACATAACGCCGCCGAAGCCACGCCACCCCGAACAGGTCATAAATGCCGCGCCAGAGCCGGTTGCCGATGCCATACTTGGACACGCCGTGCCGACGCGGATGATGCCGCACCGGACACTCCACCAGCGTCAGGCCCGCCGCCCGCACCATCACCGCGAAAAAGCGGTGGACGCCGTTGAACGGGACAAAATGCGCCACGCAGCGCCGGCGGAATCCCTTGGCCCCGCAACCCGCGTCGCGCACGCCGTCGTGCAGCAGGCCGTTTCGGACCACGTTGGCCACGCGGCTGGACAGTTTGCGCACCCAGGTGTCGTGCCGCTCGGCGCGGTAGCCGCACACACAGTCATAGTCCCGGAGCAACTCCAGGAAACGCGGAAAGTCCGCCGGGTCATTCTGCAGGTCCCCGTCCAAGGTCAATATGTACTCGCCCCGCGCGCGCCGCATCCCCGCCACCAGGGCCGCAGACTGACCGAAATTACGCGCCAGATGCACCGGGCGGATGCGCGCGTCCGCCGCCGCCAGCGCGTCCAGTTGCGTCCGGGTGCCGTCCGTGCTGCCATCGTTCACCAGCACGCACTCATAGTCGTAATCCGGCAGATCGTGGAAAACCGCCGCAATACGTTCCGCCAGCGGCGCCACATTGTCTTCTTCGTTGAAAAACGGAACCACCACCGATACGAGTTTCTTCATATAAGATTTCCGACACAAGCCCGGGCATCATCGGGCGCCCCGGACGCCCGGACGGCAATCCCCGATGTTGCCGCATCCGCATGGGAATCGTCACCACCCCAGGGTGGGCGGCCTGAACACCGCCACCAACCAGACCGAGGAAACCGGATTATACACGGAAAGACTTCAGAAAGCACCTCGGCGTCCCCTCCTGCCGCTCTGTTTGCGCCTGGTGATTGTGGATTTGCGCAAAGGGTTTAGCACTTTGAGGCATGAATGGCCATTATGTAACATATTTGACAGAGTAAGATGCCAATTTGACAATCTCGTTTTGTTTCCATTTCCTGGTGCTGTTTTCTATTACGGCATTGCTTTGCGTGTTCATCAAAGAATGCCTTATTTTTTGATGCAGGGGAAGGCTTGACATTTGTTTTGGGATTTGATATTATCCATCTCGTCTATCGAGTGCTAAACCACCGATGACGCAAGAACTGGGATGTCAAAATGACGCAGAAGCAGGATAGTGACGCTTCTGTGGGCTGTGTATGCAAGCAATGAACAACCAAAAAGGAGAAGCAGCGATGAAAGTGCGTCCGCTTGCAGATCGGATTCTGGTGAAGCGTGAGGAACCGAGTGAGACGGTGCGTGGCGGGATCATCATCCCGGACACGGCGAAGGAGAAGCCGCAGGAAGGCAAGGTGGTTGCGGTGGGTCCGGGCCGTTTGGACGACAACGGCAAGCGCATTCCGTTGGAAGTGAAGAAGGGCGACCGCATCCTGATGGGCAAGTATGCGGGCACCGAGGTGAAGATCGATGGCGAAGAGCACATCATCATGCGGGAAGATGACGTGCTGGCGGTCATTGAGTAAATCACGGAACGGATCAACCCGGAGGATTGAGCATTATGGCAGCGAAACAATTGGAATTTGGAGAAGATGCACGACGCCACATTCTGGCGGGCGTAATGAAGTTGAGCAAGGCCGTGAAGGCCACGTTGGGGCCGAAGGGGCGCAACGTCGTGCTCGACAAGAAATGGGGCGCGCCGACCGTCACGAAGGACGGGGTGAGCGTAGCCAAGGAAATTGAACTCGAAGACAAGTACGAAAACATGGGCGCGCAGATGGTGAAGGAAGTCGCGTCGAAGACCTCCGACGTGGCGGGCGACGGCACGACGACGGCGACCATTCTCGCGGAGTCCATTTATCGCGAAGGCTTGCGCAACGTGACGGCGGGCGCCAACCCGATTGCGCTCAAGGGCGGCATCGAGAAGGAGGAGG
>CAZLII010000231.1:0-7072 GCA_964559065.1 uncultured Nitrospirales bacterium
CGATGTCTCAGAAGAAGATTATCACGGAACTGCTTGGCATACAAGGTGGCAACTTGCCCAATAATACTTGAGTGGGACACGTTGCCTCAAAACAAAAAATCCATCGTGCTATTTTTGCCGACTGAGGCAGTCAATGCTCTTGGCCCCGTCATTGCGAGTGAAGCGTCGCATGGCAATCCGCATATTCCGTACGCCTCGTATTGCTGCGTTAAGCGGCGCTGTGCGCCGCTTCGTTCGCAGTGACGGGGTTATAAGAATAATTGCTTCAGCCGGCTAACCGGATCTGTTTCTTCATTCGTGTTCGGTTAACACGTGGTTTTTCAACGAGGAAAAACTGCTCGGAAAGATCCGGCCGGTTTCTTACCTGAAGAGGAACGAGGCTGATAGGAAGTATCGAATCACAAGACCTTGTGGTATGTCGTAATTATTTTTTCGTCGCCTCAGACAAGGGCTTTTCCGCGATCATCAGGTACCGGTCTTCGCGGTCTTCGAGGCGGGTGACGCGGAGGCCGGCGGCGCGGATGATGCGGCGCATGGCGGCATCATCGGGGAGTTCGTCGCCGCCAACCACGCCGCCGACTTCGTGGTGGAAGGCGTTGATGGCGGCGCGGCTCTGGGTGTGGCAGACCAGCAGTCGGCCGCCGGACCGCAAGGCCCGGGCGAGTTCGGCCACGGCGCGCGCCTGGTCCTGGAAATGCGGGAATACGCTGTTGCAGCATATCCAGTCGGCGCAGGCCGCGCGCAGGGGCAGGTCGAGCGCGTCGGCAACCAGCGGCCAGGGGCGGCATGCGGCGCGCCTGCTTCTTGCGGCGCGAATCATGGCGGGAGAGAGGTCCATCGCGATGATGCGCCCCGCCGGGCCGATTTTTTCGCGCAGGAGTGGAATCAGCACGCCGGCACCGCTGCCAATATCCACAATGCAGGCCCCGCGCGGGATGTCCAGTTCCGCCACAATGCCGGCGAGGCGTTCCGCGTGTTGCGGGCACACGCAGTCGTCCCACCCTTCGGCGCGTTCATCGAAGAATCGGGCGACTTGGCGGTTCATCCGGCGGTGTGCGCTTGTTTCCACGCTTTCACCTTTTTTTTGGGGGAAAAGACCGCGGCGGCGGCAAAGATGGCGCATGAGGCCAGCACGATGGATGCGCCGGCGGGCAGGTCCCAGAGGAACGATGCCGCCAGACCGGTCCAGCATGACAGCACGCCGAAGAGGCATGCGAGCAGCATCATGCGCTTGAGATTGTAGGTCAACTGAAAGGCCGCCGCCGCCGGGTTGATGATGAGGCTGTAGATCAGGAGTCCGCCGATGATGCGCAATGAGACGGCAATGGTAAGCCCCGTGGCGAAGAGCATGCCGTAAAAGACCAGCGTCGCGGGGATGCCCACCGCCATCGCGATGCGCCGGTGGCACAGCACGGCCTGAATTTCTTTGTAAAACAGTGTTACGCCGCCCGCCATGATGACGGCTGCGGCGATCAGTACGGCCAGGTCGGCGCGGCTGACGGTGAGAATGCTGCCCCAGAACAGGTTCAGCGCCTCGCTGCGGGAGCCGGGCACCATTCCGATGAACAGAAACGCCAGGCCGATCATCAGGGAGAACAAAATGCCGATGGATGCGTCGGGGCTGATGTCGCCGCGGTCGGCCATCGGGCCGACCAGGGCCGCCACGCCGAGACTGAAGACCAGCGCGCCGATCAACGGATCAAAGCCCAGCCACACGCCCATCAACCCGCCCGCGAACGCCGCATGCGCGATGCACACGCCGAGAAACGCGAGGTGCATGGTGACCACGAAGACGCCCGCGAGCGCGCAGGTCACCCCCGCGCAGAATCCCGCGATCAGCGCGTGCCACGCATAGGCGTGCTGGAGAAACGAGAAATCCATCACTGCGTCCTTCAGGCGCCGCACAGCGCGGGCGGCGCGTCCGCGCCGTTGTAGAGCGCGCGCAGCAGCGCCGGGTCGAGCATGGCCGCTGTCGGCCCTTCGCGCCAGAGCCGTCCGGCCTTCAGCAGCACGAGCCGGTCACAGGCCCGCGGCAGGGTGTCCAAGTCATGCGTCACATAGAGCGTCGTCGCATGGTTGCGGCGGTGAATATCCTGAATAAGGTCCAGAATTTCACGTTGCGCCTGCGGATCAATGGATGCGGTCGGCTCGTCAAACAGGAAAATCTCAGGGGCCTGCGCCAGCGCGCGGGCAATTGCGACACGTTGGTACTCGCCGCCGGAGAGATGCCCGATGGGCCGCGCCGCGAGATGGGTCATGCCCACCTGATCGAGCGCGGCGTCCACGCGCGCCCAGTCCGCACGCCGTGGCCGCCGCAACCAGCCCAGCCGCCCGTACAGCCCGACCATGACCGACTCGCGCACGGAAATCGGCAGCCGGGGGTCCACGGGCTCCACCTGCGCGACATAGCCGACGCGGCGGCGCAGCAGGTACCCGTCGCGCCGGTGCGGCGTTTTGCCGAGCACGCGCACCCGGCCGTGCGTCAGACGGCCCAGCCCGTTGATGACGCTGAGCAGCGTCGTCTTGCCCGCGCCGTTCGGGCCGATCACGCCGACAAATTCGCCGCGCCCCACCGACAGCGACACGCCTTCCAGCGCCACGTCCTCGCGGTAGGACACGACGGCCTCCTGAATCTGGATAATGACGTCATTCATGGCTGCCCCGCCACCGGTCCGCAGCCTCGATCAGCAGTTGCGCATTGCGGTCCGATGTCGCCTCCCAGGTCGGCGCGCCGTCAAAACCGCCGGGAAAATTGGAAATCACCACGTATTCCGCGCCGATGTCGCGCGCAATTGCCGGCCCGAGCCGCGCGCCGCTGCTCTGTAGGTTATCCACCACCAGCGCGACCTGTTTCTCCCGGCCCGTGCGCACCAGGTGCGCCATGGACGCGGCCCCCATATCCTCGGAACGGCCATAGGTCGCGACCACCTGAAAACCCAGCCATGCAAGCAAATCCTCAAGTATCGCCTCGCACATCACGTTAATATCCGCCGCGCCCGCTGATTGCAGCCGCGCCCGCATGGCATCGCCATGCGCGTGAATGGACTCACGATAGGCCTCGTCCCGCGTCGCGATTTGCTCCGCCTGCTCCGGAATGAGTTCCGTCAATATGCGCGCCACTGCCGCGGACGCGGCCTCGCGCGCCGACGGGATCATCCAATTCTCCGTCACAGGCGCCACACGCAGCCGCGCGTCGGGCAACCCCGCCGCGCTGACGACCGACCGGATATTCTGCATCTCCCGTTGCCAGTCGTGAATGAGCAAGACCCCGCCGCGCCGCAACCGGGCAATATCGCCGGGGCGCACGTCAAAATGGCCAGGGCACATCGCCGGCGGGATCAGGGTCTTCACCGGCGCGCCGCCGTTGAGACGTTGCACAACCTCCTGAATATGCGCCGTGCTCGCGACGATTTCCGGCGCGGCATCACCCTGCGCCGCAACCGCCGCAAACAGCGCGACTGTCAGAATCATGCTGTGAGGAATCTTCATGACTGCATTTCCATTGTTGCGGGGTTGCTTCACGCCCGCTCCGACATCCTACCCCGCCGTCACCCCGTGAAGCAAACAGTAATACGATTTTTCGGAAGTTCATACGAAAAAGCAGGACGTGACACCGCAGGAGCGGTGTCACGAGGTCTCTCTATCTCTCGTTGCACCGCTCCCGCGGTGCAACGTTTCCGCCTGGTACGGGACACTGCATCAGAACACAGACGTGACACCGCGGAAGCGGTGTCACGAGGCGTTCCCATATTCTAGTTCAATCCATAGTGTCCCACCTGGCGAGGAATGCCATAGTTGTTTTCCGCGTCGGCAATAATCGGGAATCGGTCGGGATAGCGGATAAATTCGACATGCCCGTCCATGTACAGCACATTGCCGCCGCCGGGGATGTGGTTGAAAATCACACTGCCGGCGGTAAGGGTTCCATGTTCGCTGGCGCCGTACGTGTCGAACATCACCACCATTTCACTCTGCGCCATGGCGGAAGCATCGGGATTGTTGATGTCGGTGATGGCGAAACGCTCGATGCCCTCGCGCAGGCGCATGACGGTGTCGCCGTCGCCGAACCCGACGCCCAGGATTGCGGTCCACGGCAATTTGTCGCCGAGTTTCATGTCGTTATCCCAGTTCTTGATGCTGACCGGCATAACCACCGGATTGGCGCCGACAATGGTCCCGGGTGGTATGGACACAAGCACCGGGCGCGTGCCCGTGCCGTTCCACATTCCGTAAAATTCAGGCACATTGCGGATGGCGAATCCGTGGTACCAATAGGAACGCCCGATCCGCGCCGCGCGGAAATACTGAAGACTCAGCCGATCATTATTTGCCTCCGCCGCCGCGATGTGGTCCTCAATCGCGCCATCCGGCAACCGCGCAGCGACCATCTCCCCCACGCCGTCCGCCTGGGTATCCGACGGACACAAGGTGGTGCCCATGTCCGTCAGGTATTCGGGATAAACGGCCTCGGGGTCCATTGCCGCGAAAACCGGCACCCCGCCGGGATTGGCGAAGGGCGCCACCGGCGGGAATTTGCTCCCGGAGGATTCATTTGCGTACATCTTCATCACCAGCCCGAATTGTTTCAGATTGTTCTGGCAACTCGAACGCCGCGCCGCTTCCCGCGCGCGCGCCAGCGCCGGCAGCAGGATCGCGGCCAGAATGCCAATGATCGCGATAACAACCAAGAGTTCGATGAGGGTGAATCCGGAGCGTTTCATGGGGGATCCTTTCGGGGTTGACGACGGCCTTAGTATTACGAATTTTAAAATCATAATACCATGCCCGCGCGTTCTTGTCAACTGCAGGCGACAACAACAAAGCCCCTGCGCGTGCATGCCGAAAAGTTCTGGAGTACAGGCAAAAGTTCTGGAGTACAGGCTTTAGCCTGTTATGTTGTCCGTCTTTATGCAGGCTGAAGCCTGTACTCCAGAACGTGTTACGCTTGAATGACGTTGTTCCCTGGAGATATAAAGAAGCCGCTGTTGACGCGGCGCGGGGATGCCTCGCGCCATGATTGGCCGGGAAGATCGGGAGATGGAACATGGGCAAAGGCGACAGGAAAACAAGACGCGGAAAACTCTACATGAAAACGTTTGGCAAGACCCGTCCGAAGAAGCGCAAGACCGCGAAGAAGAAAGCGTGACGCCGGTGATAGAACGCGGTCTGGCGGCGGGGATGCTTCTGGTGTTTCTGGCTTGCCACGGCATCGCCGTAGGCGCTGAGTATTCCTTCAAGACGGCCGATGCGGCGGTGAAGCCGTTCCTCAGCCGGGGCCATCTTACGTCAAACGGCCGCATCGCCGATTATGTGCGCGTTTTTGATGCGGGCGACTACGAAATCGTTGTGCGCGCTTATGGCAGCCCGCTGGGCGACGTATGGCCGCTGATGGCGGTCAGCATCAATGAGGCAAATCTGGAGACGGTGTCGGTCAACAGCGCGGAGTACCGCGATTATCGCTTTATGGTCGGTCTTTCCGCGCATGTTCATCAAGTCGGCGTGGCGTTTCTGAACGACGCCTGGCGCCTGACCGAAGACCGCAACCTGTACCTGGACGTCATCACTGTTCGCGCGCCGGCGGGTGCGCGCGCGCCTGCAGCGGCGGACGCGGCGGCGTGGGCCGCGGACGGCCCCGCGCGGGAAGAGACGGCCTTGCGGCATGCGGCGGAGACCATGCCGCGCCACCGCATGTCCGAAGCAAGCATCCGGGTGCGGGACAGGACGGGTGCGGGCGTGGCCGGAGCGGTGGTGGAGGTGCGGCTGGTCCGGCATGCATTCCTTTTTGGCGCGAACCTCTGCGGTTTCGCACAGTTTGACACCCCCGCGAAAAACGAATCTTACCGACAGCAATTTGAGGCGCTTTTCAACTATGCCACACTGCCGTTCTACTGGCATCTCTATGAGCCGGTGAAAGGCCGCTTGAAATTTGAAGTGTCTGAACCGGTGGTGGCGTGGTGCCTGGAACGCGGCATTCAGATGAAGGGACATCCCCTGCTCTGGGCGGACAAGGCGGGTGTGCCGCCTTGGAGTTCGGGACAACCCGCCGAAGCCGACCAGAAACGTTACATGACCGAATTGATGACGCGGTTCCAAGGAAAAATTGGATTTTGGGACGTGGTCAATGAGCCTGTCAACCGGCCCGGCATCGCGATTGATGGGCCGCACCGCTGGGCGCGGGAACTGGATCCGGAGGCGAAGATCGTCGTTAATGAATACGGCATCTTCTATGAAGGCCACCCCGATTTTCATCGGTTCCTGAAGGCCGCCATCGAGCGCAACACGCCGTTCGATGTCGTCGGCATCCAGGCGCATGCGCCGACGGACATGGCGTTCCCGCTGGACCGCGTGAAGATGATCCTGGACCACTATGCCCGCCTCGGCAAGTCCATCCATATCACCGAATTCACCCCGGCGTCGAACGGGAAGTCCATCACCGGCTCGCCTTGGCGCGGGCGTTGGACCGAAGCGCAGCAGGCAGACTACGCTGAAGAATTTTATCGTATCTGCTTCGCGCATCCCGCTGTCACGGCGATCAGTTGGTGGGATTTTTGCGATGTGGGCGCGTGGGCGGAAGGCGGCGGCATGATCCGCGCCGATCTCTCACCAAAACCCGTCTACGAAAAACTGCGCCAGATCATCCACGAGGAATGGGCCACCCGCGCCGAGGGCAAGACCGATACGACGGGCGCGTTTCATTTCAAGGGATTTCACGGCGAATACCGGGTCGTCGTTCGCCATGACGGAAAAACCCGCGAAGCAACCTTGAGCATTGCGCCTGATGAGGCTGACGAATCGGTGATCACCCTGGATTGACGCCGCGCCCACAACGGCCTACGGCCGCCAGAACATGCCCGCTGCAAGAAGAATCATCATGCTCAGGCCAACCACGAAAAGATCGGCGGCGCGGCATCGGAAATCCAGGTCATAGTCCAGGCGCAGACAGTTGCAGGACAGCGGCGGTGGCGTTTCCCCTTCGCCCTCGCCTTCACCCTCGCCTTCACCCTCGCCTTCGCCTTCCCCTTCGCCCTCCCCCTCGACTCCACCCGCGCCTTCGACCTCAACGTCACCCGAC
>CAZLII010000232.1:0-7068 GCA_964559065.1 uncultured Nitrospirales bacterium
TCGCCAACGCCTCTCACCTCTAGCTAAGGCCGGGCGTGGCGGTGATCGAAGCGGCGGGCGGCATCCACGCCTTCATGAACTAGACCCGGCCCATCCTCACCGCTTCCGGCGGATTCCCGGTCTTCAGCCTTGCCGAATTGAACAAGGTCACCCCGGAAGGCGTCGCGTTCCAGAGCCACCTCGACGGGTCGCGCCATTTTTTCACCCCGGAAAAGGCGATTGACGTGCAAATCGGCATCGGGGCCGACATCATTATGTGTTTTGATGAATGCACAGAATATCCGGCAACCCATGAGCAGGCGGCCGCCTCCATGCGGATGACCGTCGGCTGGGCCGAGCGCTGTCTGCGGCATTGGGAAGAGCGCGGCGCGGCGGCCCAGGCGCTCTTCGGCATTGTGCAGGGCGGCGTTTATGAAGACTTGCGCGAGGAATGCGCCGCAGCCCTCGCCGCGATGGACTTCCCCGGCTACGCCATCGGCGGCGTCAGCGTGGGCGAGCCGAACGACGATATGGCGCGCATCATCGCCTTCACCGCGCCCGTGCTGCCGCAGGACAAACCCCGCTACCTGATGGGCGTAGGCGCCCCGGAGGATATGCTCTGCGCCATCGAGCAGGGCGCGGACATGTTCGACTGCGTGATGCCCACGCGCAACGCGCGCAACGGCACGCTCTTTACTTCGACGGGCAGGGTGAATATCAAGAATGCCGCGCATTTGCGCGATTTCGGGCCACTGGACCCGGCATGCGCCTGTCCCGCCTGCCAGAAGCATACGCGGGCTTATCTGGCGCATCTGTACCGGGCGGGGGAGATTTCGGCTCTGCGGCTCAATACTTTACACAACCTTTTCTTTATGGTAGAATTGGCGGCTGCCGCGCGCGATGCCATCCTGCGCGGCGATTATCCGGCGTTTAGACGCGCATTTCTTCAGGCGTATTCCACCAACAACGGCGGGACGGAACAGGCATGAATTTCAGAGACCCATTGCAGGTGTGGCGGCTGATCATCGCCCAGACCAAGGAGGCGGTGCCGTTGGAAGTGGCCCCAGCGGCGGAGCAGGCTCAAGGCGCCACCCCGACAGCGGCGCCGGCCAATCCCCTCATGAACATGCTGCCCATGTTCATTGCGTTTATCGCCATCATGTATTTCCTGATGATCCGGCCGCAGCAGAAGCGCGAAAAAGAGCGCCGCTCCATGCTTGATGCGCTGGAAAAAGGCGATACGGTGGTCACATCGGGGGGTATTTGCGGCACGATCGTCGGCCTGACGGACAGCAACGTGCGGTTGCGCGTGGGCGATGGGGTCACGATTGATTTTGTGCGCAGTGCTGTGGTGCAGGTAACCTCGCGCGGAGGCGAAGCGAAGAAATCGAAGTGACGCGCATCCCGCGACATGCTCGAATCCCGGCGACGGCCGTCGCCGGATTTCGCCGAAGCGCATTTGCAAGTGGAGTTTCCAATGAAAGCAAGTTTCTACCGAAGTGTCATGATCTGGGCGGTCATCGTGGTTGCCGCAGTCAATGTCTATCCGACCATCGGGTGGATGACGCTGCCCGACGACAATGAATGGCTCGCCCTCCCCGAAGCGGAGCGGGAAAAGACTGACCCCGCCCCCGGCACGCGCCAGGCGCGTCTGGTCAAATGGCAGCGCGAAGACGACGAATTTGCGCGGGAGCGCCGCAGCACTTTCGCCAAACTCGTGCGGTCCATCAAACGCTGGTCGGAATTCGACCGGAGCAAGGTCATTAACCTGGGCTTGGACCTCCAGGGCGGCATCCACA
Organism: uncultured Nitrospirales bacterium; assembly: GCA_964559065.1. Lineage (GTDB taxonomy): Bacteria > Hydrogenedentota > Hydrogenedentia > Hydrogenedentales > CAILVY01 > CALEDJ01. Next base: position 1,779 of record CAZLII010000232.1, read on the forward strand.
TGGTGCTCAGTTTCGATGTCAACGAACTGGACGCCGAGCGGTTGCAGGAATACCGGGACCGCAATTACCGCGACAGCGACATTGAAAATGAAGTTCAGGAGATCATTCTGGACAAAATCCGGCGCCGCATTGACGATTTCGAGGCCACGGAGCCGATCATCCAGGCGCTCGGTTCAAACCAGATTCAGATTCAACTCCCCGGCGAGCGCGACATTGACCGCGCCAAGCGGCTGATGGCAAAGGCCGCCGTCCTCAATTTCCACATCGTCGCCGAACCCGAAGATACCATCACCATTTTCACCAAAATCCGGGACCGCTTTCCCGATGAATTCACCCCGTTCATCAAGCGTCCCGCCTTGCGCGGGGAGCCGTTCAAGGTACCGCTGGAGCATGCCGACCGCGTCCGGCGCGTGATCGAACGCGCCAGGGCGGCGGGCGACATCCTCCCGGAAGGCAAGACCATTGCCTTCAGCCAGCGCCCAAAACCCTACGAGCCACAGGAACTCAGCCTGTACGTCATTGACGAAACGCCGATCTCCTCCGGCGAGGGCTTGCGCTCAGCCGTGGCGATTCCCGACCAGAGCAACCCCCCTTACTGGCAAATCCTCTTCACTTTCGGCGCTGCGGAGGGCGCGCGTTTCGGTGAGGCCACGGAAAGAAACATCAACCGCGCCATGGCGATTGTGCTTGACAACCTGGTGGTGTCCGCGCCGGTTATCCGCGACCGCATCACCACCAGCGGACAGATATCGGGCAGTTTTGAGGCGCAGGAAGCGGTGGACCTCGCGATTGCGCTGAATTCCGGCTCAATGGTGGTGCCGCTGCACGAGGAGTTCACCCGCGTGGTGGGCGCCAGCCTCGGCGCGGACTCCGTACGCAAGGGCGTCATGTCCGCCCTTTGCGCACTCGCCATCGTCGGCATATTCATGGTGGTTTATTATCTCTGGGCGGGCATCGTGGCGATACTCACTCTGGGCGTCACCGCCCTGCTCATCATCGCCGCCATGTCCTATTTCAACCTTACGCTGACCCTGCCCGGCATCGCCGGTCTGATTTTGACCATAGGAATGGCCGTGGACGCCAGCGTGCTCATCTACGAACGCATTCGCGAGGAACTATTGCTCGGCCACTCGCTTGCCTCCTCGATTGACGCAGGATTCAAACGCGCGACCGTGACCATCCTCGACGCAAACGTCACCACGCTGATCGCCGCCGCAGTGCTGATGCAGTTCGGCACCGGCCCCATCGAGGGCTTCGCCATCACCCTGAGCATCGGCGTGTGCTCCAGCGTCTTTTGCGCGCTGGTTGTTTCCCGCGCCATCTTCGACTTTCTCGCGGAACGCCACATCCTCACCAATCTCGTCATGTTCAGCCTCATCCCACGCGATATCCACATCCCCTTCCTGCAGGCCCGCAAAGCGGCCTTCGCCCTCAGCGCGCTGATGCTGATCGGCGGCATGGTCCTGTTCATCTATCGCGGCAACGACAACTACGGCGTGGACTTCACTCAGGGCACGAACATCAACCTCAGCATCGAGGCGGACCGGGTGGTGCCGGTCGGCGACGTGCGGGTTGCGTTGGCCCAGGCGGGATTCAGCAGCCCCGTTGTCCAGCGCGTCGGCGATGAAAGCGTCCTGACCGAAAACCAGTTCATCGTGCGTGTCAGCGATGTCAATGAGGACCTCTTCGAGCGTAGTATCTTGCCGGAGCCGGAAGAACCGCAGGAAACGGCCGAGACTACCGGCGAAGCCCCGGAAAACGCAGGAGATGCCCCTGAAACCGCAGCGGACGATGCATCGGCCCCGGACGACCACGCCGAAGAACCCGCCGCCGAAGCGCTTCCCGAAGCGGATGCGGCGGACACGCCGGCAGCAGGCGCTTCTGAAGCGGACCCCGCCGGCGATGCGGACAAAGACGGCATCGTCGAGAGCATCACCTTTGAAGGCCGTGAAATGGCGGGCACCGTTGCGGACCGCATGCGCATCGCCCTGGCCCCGCTGACCCACAGCGGCGCGCCTGACGGGGTCCGCATCGAAGACGAACAGACCGTCGGCCCGGCGGTCGGCAGGAAACTGCGGTGGGACGCCGTGAAGGCGCTCTTCTGGGCGTTGGTCTTTATCGTGGTCTATCTGGCGCTCCGCTTCGAGTTCAAATTCGCCGTGGCCGCCGTCGCCGCGCTTTTCCACGACGTGCTCATCACGCTCGGCATCTTCGCCCTCTTGGGCCGGCAGATTGACATGAACGTCGTCGCGGCGCTCCTGACCATCGTGGGGTACTCCCTGAACGACACCATCATCGTGTTTGACCGTATCCGCGAAGACATCAAGATATATCGCGGCAAGGGATACAAATACCTGGATATTCTCAACAGCGCCATCAACGGCACCCTGAGCCGCACGCTGATCACCTCCATGACCACCCTCGTCAGCGTGGTGGTGCTTTTCCTCTTCGGCGGCGACGCCATCAATAATTTCGCATTGGCGCTGATCATCGGCGTGTGTGTCGGCACCTATTCCTCTGTCTTCGTCGCCAGCGCGTTGGTCTATGTGTGGCAAGAGTGGCGCGGCAAACTCGTCCTGCCGACCGATACCGGCAAGCGCGAAAACGCGCGCCGTCCCAAAAATGCCGGCAAGGGAAAGGGCCGCTCACAGGAAAACGGATCGCCCGCATAACCCTGCAATCCGCACCCAAACGCCCCGGAAGCGCCGCGCTTCCGGGGCGTGGTGTCTTGCCATGTGCTGATCGCGTCCCGCCCCGCTCCCGGTCCATTACCATCCGCATCGTCTGCCCGGGGAACCTGTCACTCCTCCGCATCATCGGCCCTATCCGTATCGTCCATTGCGTCCACCCCGTCCATCCCGATTCGCAGTCCGCTTTGAAAAAAAAGCTGCATACCGGATAATAGGACAAATGACGCAACCATCACGCAAAGCATTCGGCGGCAACCGCGCAATATGATGAAGAAACTGACATTTGTTCTTTTCTCCACGCTGCTCTGGCTGATCGCCGCAGCCCTCTGCCTGGAAGCATGGGCCTTGTGGCGGGAACACCGGCTGCGACAAGGCAACCCGTTCATACTTGCCGACATCAACAGCGAGTCCAGCGCTTGGCTCTTCGCAGTCGCGCAAAATAAAAAAGGAGAAGACGCCGGGGCCTTGCCGCTTGCGCCGGATTTTCATCCCGGTCAAGTCCCTGATTTGCTGCATCATCGCCTTCACGGGCCGGCCTTTCCGGAACCTTCCCTCGAAGCGTGGCAGACGCCTGTCGTGAACGAACCCCCGGAAAGAAAAGAACAGCGCTGGCGGCAATTCCCCGCATTGAGCGAGACCGACCGGCAGTACTTCGCCCTCGTGCACAGCGAAATGGTCTTCAGTCTTGACGGCAACGCAGATCTCCTGCGGGTCTATGGATTGTTCACCCTTCGTGAAAAGATCACCACCACTGTCGCGGGAAGAGCACGCTGGAAAAGATTCGAGGAATTGGACGCAAACATCATTGCCGCTGCGGGAAAGGCCCTCAAAGCGCCGCCGGGCATCACGCACGCCCGCCTCAGCCTGGACATGCGATTGGGGTATGCCCCGGATATCGCCGTGATGACATCGGCCAGCGCGCCAGGCGAAAGCATTTTCGTTTTCATGAAGATAGATTTCGACCGCCTCATTGAGACGCAGCCCCTTGATGAAAACAGCCCATGGATCACCCCCTTCTACCGCTACAAGCCCAACCTGATGCACGGATACTCCGGCCTCAACGAAGAATTCTTCACGAACAATCTGGGATTCCGCGATTACGACGTGGCCATGCCCAAGCCGCCCGGACTGCTGCGCATCCTCTGCATCGGCGGTTCCACCACCGAGGAAGGCGGCAGCCTGGACACCACCTGGCCGAATCTGTTGGAGCGCGCTTTGTGCGAATCGTTCCCGGATTGTCCGATAGAGGTGATCAACTGCGGCATCGCTGGCATGTCCACCGCCACCCATCTTGGCCGCCTTCCGGAATACCTGGAAATGGACCCCGATCTGCTGATTCTTTATGAAGGCGTCAATGATTTCACGCGGGAATTGCCAACGCTGTGGCAGCAGCAATCCTTATGGGTCAATCTCGCCACGTTCTCACGGTTCTTCCGCAGGTATCTGTTGCCCGTCGTCATCCCCGATGAAACGGAAATGGTCGGGCAGATCCAACAATTCTCGCTCCGCAACCTGGAGAGCATCCGCCGCGCAGCGGCATACAAGAACATTCCGGTCATTTTCTGCGGCATCGCATACCCCGATCCGGATGTTCTCATTTCATTGGAAACGGATTATCTTGACTTCAACGCCCGCAACCGTTGGGACAGACGTACGCTGACTTTCCCGGTCTATGTCCAACAGGTTGCCTTGTTTAACGATCTTCTTCGCAACGCCTGCCAGACCTCCGGCGCGGGTTTTATTCCTCTTCATCCTTACTTTCGTGCCGGCATCACCACTTTTTCCGATATCTGCCACATGCACGCCCCGGGAACCGAAAAAAAAGCCCGGATAATTCACCGGCATTTGATGGAGATGATGCCGCCATGCCCATAGCGCAGGCCGCGCCTCCGCGCTGCGTCCTTTTTTCAGGCATGCCGCTTTTTTTGTGCAGTCGTGTTTTCTGTTGTTATAATGCGGGACGATTGCGGGCCGGGCGCGTGCTTCGCGCGAAGCATGGCGGCATCGCCGGCCCGTTTCCCATTTCTGTGCATGAGGAGATCGCAGCATGTCCATAACGCCCCACGGCGGCACCCTGGTAAACCGTATTCTCACGGGCGCGGCGCTGGCCGCCGCGCAGGAAAAGGCAAAAACGCTGCCGAAGATCACGGTGGACGCCTACACCGCTTTCGATATTGACGGCATCGCGAAGGGGATGTTCAGCCCGCTGACTGGCTTTATGAACGAAGAAGAGACCCGGAACGCGCTGGACAGGATGTATCTGCGGCCGGGGATTCCCTGGACGATCCCGATTCTGCTGGCCGTATCGCAGGAAGAGGCGGACCGCCTGGAAATCGGCTCGGAAGTGGCCATCGAGGATGATCGCGGAGAATTGACAGCCATCCTGCACCTGTCCGAAAAATTCACCGTGGACAAGCGGGAACTGGCGGAAAAGGTATATCGCACCACGGACGAGGCGCACCCCGGCGTGGCGCGCACCTATGCCATCGGCCCGGTCTTTCTGGCCGGCGAACTCGACGTGTTGCAGTCCCGCGAGGTGGAGTTCCAGGAACTCAACCTGCCCCCCGTGGTGCGGCAGGAGGTGGAGCGGGAACTGAACC
>CAZLII010000233.1:0-7057 GCA_964559065.1 uncultured Nitrospirales bacterium
GTGCAACGCTCTATTGAGGCGCTCCGCGCCGGAAAAACAGGGGCATTCATAACGTCTATGCACCGACGCGCGCCGTAGAGCGTCGCGGTAGTGCGTGACACCGCAGGAGCGGTGTCACGAGGTGGCCAAGAGTCTTCTACTGGGGAGCCATCACGGCGCATGTCGCAGGGCGGAGGGCGGGACGGGCTGGTGCGGCATGTCGGGTCCGGCGCAGTGGAGCGCGAGCGCCTGGTCGGCGCCCGCCTGGAAGAAGGTGACGGCGATGGGGTGCAAGCCTGCGCGCAGCGCGATCATGCCGGAACGGGTTTCGGCCTTGTGCAGACCATCGTTATTGATCAGTTCGGCATCGCCGAGGAAAAGGCGGCTGCCGTCATTCGACATGAGCGAGAAGGAGTAGATGCCGTCCTTCGGGGCGAGGAAATAGCCCCTGAATTCCAAGGCGTATGACTCCTCCTTTGGGGCAACTTCCAGCGTTATTTTCTCTGTGATGCCGGTTTTCACGGGCGTCAGCGTCGAAAAGTCCGGTATCATCGTCCATTCACCTTCGAAATAGCGGTAACGCAGCCCTTCTTTCGTGTTTGCAACAGTATCGTCGGGGCGCGGTTCAAAACGCTGCTCAGGTTCCATCACGCCGATCTCGTTGCGGTACACGTCCATGCCGCCGTTCCATTCGCGGAACTGGGTGACGTGATTGCGTTCGGCGACCTCGAAGAATTTCTTGATGCGGTTGCTGAATGCCGGGTCCAGCCGCACGACGAAGTTTTTGTGGTCAATGATATAGCAGGCGTCGCGCTTGACGCGGGTGCGTTCGATGATGGCGTAGTCCACGCTGAGCCGGGCGGTGCGTACGCGCTCAAGAACATCGGGTTCATTCGCGACAGCGCGCTCGGCCTGTTCCCACAGGGCGTCGGCGCGCGCGAGCAGTTCGTCGGTGAGGTGTCTGTGGTGCGGCCCGACCCAGATGTCCATGTGGATGTTCTCTTTTTCGACGCGGTCATGGAGCAGGTCGAGATACTTGCGGATGGGCTTCGCCGCAGCGCCGTACACGCCCGCGAGAAACTCGTTGATCGCCTTGTCCTCGTCGTATTTCGGGTTCCAGAGAAGTTTCGCGTTCAGGTAGCCGCTGAGGCCGGACAATTCGCCGTTCAGCGTGGTGTACACGTCCTGCTCGAAGATGCCGCGCACATTGTGCTTGATCAGAAAGCGGATGTTGTCGCCGCGCACGCGCAGGTTGGGGAACGGCACGAGGTAGTGCGAGAACGAGGTGACGTAGTCCCACACCCAGAGCCGGTCGCACATGGTGGACCAGCCCTTGACGTCGCGCACGAATTCCCGGTTTGCGACACTGTTGCATTTTTCAAAGGAATGCGAAAAACAGCATTCGATGCTGCACAGGCGGACGATGACGTTGGGCGCGGGGCGCATGGTCTTCGGCGGCTTGCGCGTCCACTGATAGGCGAGCGTGTCAATGGCCTTGTCGGGGAACTCGTCGCGCACGGCGTCGGCCACGCGGTTCACGAGTTGGAGCACGGGCGCGATTTGCGATCCCTCCGCCTCGGCCAGCGCCGCGCACCTGGCGCATTGGCAGTAGTTGCCCCAGTCGTTCTGCGATACGGAGAAGACCATCGCCTCGGGGTGCTCACGCATGCGCCGCCGGATTTCCTCCGTGATGATTTGGACGACGTCTTCGTTGGTGCAGCAGAGTTGCGTGTGGTCTCGGATGCGCTCGCCCTTGATTTCCGAGAAGTATTCGGGGTGTTCGTCGAAATACTTGTCGGGCGGGACCAGTTGATCGAAGGTGTGGACGAATCCGTGATAGATCACTTTGCCGCCGTGACGTTCCTCCAGCGATGCGGCGCTGCTGTTCATGCGGTTGCGCGCGGCCCAGTCGCCGTCAAAGCAATCCTTCGTGAAGGGTTCGCGATACTCCAGGATGGGGATCGTGGTTTCATCTAACGGGCCGACCTTGAGCGTGGGGCGCTTGGGAACCGTATAGACCTCAGGCGTGAACCATCGGCAGCCGATGTGGTCTTCCAGCAGCCCATACACGCCGTAAAGCGTGCCGCGCGGTTCCCCGCCCGCGATCACCAGGTGCGGCCCTGCCGTGCGGATAACATAGCCCTCATTGCCAAGCGCATCGAAGTCTATGTACACATCGGCGGGAAACAGGTGCGCGTTCCGGCCCACGATGATTTCATGCGCGCCGAGCGGCGCGTCGTCGGTGACGATCGGGATTTCCGCCCCGGTGATCTCGCCGAGGAAGCGCTGCAATTCCTCGGCGGCGTAGCGCGTGGACGGCGGCGCCGCCTCCGCGATGACGATCTGCACGCGCGCCGCGTTGTTCTCCGCGATGAGCAGCGGCTTCTCCCTGTTCCACGGCAAGACCGCGCATCCCGAAATCCCCAGCATTATCACCACTCCCACAGCCGATCTCCATTGCATGTTTGCATTCCTCATTTTTGGATGGGGATGGACGCGCGCGCATCGGCCCATCCCCGCGCCGTTGCCCATGAATCGCGGCGCCCCACCGCCGCTATCCCTCCCGCGAGGTCATGGATATATTAAGGCACGCTCGGCGCATAAGACAAGCAGGCAGGCAACGCGCCCAAGAGAACCCCGTTCATGAAGCAGGTCCGGCATTTGCATTGCCAGAATTCTTACGTTAGAATACCTACGTAAGATTGGAGAACCTTGAAATGGACAAGATTATCTCAGCACGGATTGACGAATCGGCGGCGAACCGAATCGGGGTTCTGGCGCGCCGGCTGCGCACATCCAAGAAGGACGTTATTGAGCGCGCTATCGCGATGTATGCCGCCCACGTCTGCGAGCGCGAGGAATCCGACGTGTTTGAACAGACTTGTGGCGCATGGGCACGCAGGGAATCCGCTGCCGATATCGTGAAGACGGCCCGGAAAGCATTCCGGGACTCGATGGGAAGACCCCGGCAATGAGAGCCTATATTGACGCGGATGTCCTCATCTGGCACCTGCGGGGATCACGCAAGGCGCGAGATTTCTTGCGAGGACTTCAGGGCGATCCTGGGCAAGAATTGTGGACCGGGGCCATGCAACGGGCGGAGGTTGTGTTTTTCATGCGGACTGATGAAGAAGAGCGCACGCTTCTTTTCCTGTCTCAGTTCAAGACCGCGCCCGTCACTCAGGACATTGTGGATTGCGCCGGTGCGCTATACCGGAAATGGAACCCAAGTCATGGTTTGGATATCAACGATGCGATTTTGGCCGCAACCGCACTCCAAACGGGCGGTCAGGTGTTTTGTTTGAATGCGAAGCACTATCCCATGCCGAACTTCCCTGTGAAGAAAGCGTGGTAAACCATCTGCAAAATGCCGCCCATGCCGGGCAATATTTCGTCAAAAAAAAGGCTCTGACACAACCGTTTTCCATATTTGCGTCACGGAAACCAAAATGACATATCACGCCGTCAAATGGATAGCACAAGAGTAGGACAAGAGGATGGTAGTTACAATGACCCTGGTGATGGCTTTGGCGTGCCTGGCATTGCGCCTGGCGGCGCCGTATGTGTTTGTGGTGAATTCGATTCCCTGGACCACGCCCGTCACGAAGGAGGACCTTGCCGCCGTGCAGGCGGCGATGGATTGTCCGCGGATGGCTGGCGACAGGGACCTGACGCCGTTGATCGCCGAACATGCGATGTCGGAACTGGACGATTGGCGACGCACAGGCAAGGGCGGTGCGCCGCGCCTGATGCTGGCAAAATTGCAGATGGGCCGCGACATCGAGGAGGTGAATGCCTACTTGCAGGCGGCGACCCCTTGGAGCGTTACCGGATCCTCCTGGGAACTCAACCGGGGGGATTACGACTTCACCCTGACAATACTCACCACGATTCTGTACTTGTTCGGCGATGACCCGGAACGATTGTATCCGGAGACGGTGGATCACATGCTGCGGGTGCTGCTTGTGGAGGAGGGTGGTCGCCCGAAACTGAAGGTGCCGCGCACGCTGGGCATGCTCTTCGATACGGAAAACCACGTGCTGATGACCGAAAGCAGTCGTTACCTGAAGAACCAATGGCTGCGCGCACACGGTTCCACGGACCCAAAGCACGATAATGCGTGCAACGGCCTCGGCGGCTGGCTGGCGACTTATCTCAATCACCTGCGCATTCACGGCTTTCATGAGTTCAATTCCGTGCCCTACCTGCAATATGCGGTGCACCCGATCCTCAACCTGGAAGCCTTTGCGGAAGCACAGGAAATTGCCGCGCTTGCGCGCAGCGTGCTCGACGGACTTGCCTGGCGCTATGCGTTGGGCAGCCTCGACCTGCGCCAGTGCGCGCCCTTCCGCCGCCAGCCCCAGTATCTCGGCGATCTGCGCCTCGATCTCAACCGCCTGGATGCCGCCATGGCTGTCTGGACGGGCTTGGACCCTGACCAGATTGACCGGGGCCGTTTCCACGGATTCGGCCTGATCGTCGCCATGCTTCCCTATCGTCCCCCCAAGGACATCCGTCCCTGGCTGCGCGAGAAACCCACGCCCTACCTGGCGCGCATCGGCAATGGCCGCGTCGCCGTGCCGGAAATCCACTCTGGAGGACCGGGCTACCTGATCAGCGCAGGCGGAGCGTGTCCCGGTCCGTTCTCACAGGTGATTCCCCGGCCCACGGCGTTGCTGCTCGATGACGGCGCGCCGGACCTGACGCGTGTTTTCCACATTCCCGGCGCGGGACCGTGGCATGCGTGGAACAACACCGGCGTGCATCACCGCTTCGCCTGCGGCAATCAGCCTGTGCGCACGCCGGACGGACTGCAAGCGGCGGCGCATTCCGGGGATTGGCGCGTCTTTCTGCCGTCGTCCCCGCGTCCCATCGCCGTGGCGGTGTTCAACCAGAAGGACTTCGGCCTGATGGCGGTTTTCCCCGAACCTGAAGCATCGCCCGAAGAATTATTGCAGGCGCTGAGCGCCGTGAATCCGGACGAAGACCGTCTGCGACGCCGCTTTCAATGGCCCGGCGACAAGCAAAGCGTCATCGAATATGATCCCTGGGCGCCGGTCGGCGAATGGGTTATCATGCGGGTGGACGGCGTCGCCACGGATCGCCGCTACGCGGAGTGGCCGCTGCTGCGCGTGGAGTTCATGAAAGGTGCGGGGCCATTATCCGCCGGCCTGTTCTTTTTGACCGGATAAAAGGATGTACAGGATATCTGTTCGAATACGCCTTGAGGCAGACGTGAAATTTACGGGATGACAGCGCATGAACATCACCTTGTTGGCAAGAAGAATGCTGGTCAGTATCGGGGTTGTGTTATTCTCGGCGGCCTGCCTCCCCGCCGAAGAAGCGCCCGCGTTCCAGACGCTGGACATCGCGCCGGTGTGGGCGGGGCATCCCGTGGGCTTTTGCCTGCTCACGCACCCGCCGCACCAGTTCGTGGCATTTTACGACGCGGACCGCAAAATGACCGTTGCGGCGCGACGCCTCACGGAAACCGCATGGCGTTTTGTGACGCTTCCCGAGGAAGTCGGGTGGGACAGCCACAATTCGATTGCCATGGCCATTGATGATACAGGCTGCGTCCACCTGGCTGGAAACATGCACGTGCATCCGCTGCGATACTTCCGGACACGAGAACCCTTCGACATCGAAACTTTCGAGCGGGTGGCCGCCATGATCGGACAGGAGGAGAACCAGGTCACCTATCCGCAGTTTTTCCGCGGCCCGAACAATGAGTTCCTCTTTACCCACCGCCACGGGCGCAGCGGGTCGGGCAGCCAGATTTACAACGTGTACGACGCCGAAACGCGCACTTGGCGGCGTCTGCTGGACCAGCCGCTCGTGGACGGCGAAGGGCGGCGCAACGCCTATTTCAATGGGCCGCTGCGCGGGCCGGATGGCTTTTTTCATCTCTGCTGGGTATGGCGCGACACCCCGGACTGCGCAACGAACAACAATCTCAGTTATGCGCGCAGTCGCGACCTTGTTCATTGGGAACGCAGCGACGGCCAGCCGCTTGCGCTCCCCATCACACTGGCCACGGCTGAAATCGTTGATCCCGTGCCGTCCGGCGGCGGCATCATCAACGGCAACCACAAGATCGGTTTCGACCTGGAAAACCGCGTCGTCATCACGTACCACAAGTTCGACGCCGCAGGGAACACGCAACTCTTTCACGCCCGTCTGGAGGAAGGCGCGTGGATAATCCGGCAGCACACCCAATGGGATTACCGCTGGGAGTTTCAGGGCGGCGGCACGATCCCCTTTGAAATCGGCGTTTCCCCCGTACGTGTCGAATCGGGGCATCTTGTGCAGGAGTGGCGCCACAGTCGTTATGGACGCCAGCGTTGGCGCGTTGACCCCGCAACCCTGCAACCGCTTGAGCGGGTCGAAATCCCCCCGGATACACTCCCAGACGGGTTCCATAAAGTGAGTTCGGACTTTCCCGGCATGCAGGTGCGCACCTGCGGCGATTCGGGGCAGGCGGACCGTCCGGGTATTCGTTATCTGCTGCGCTGGGAGACATTGGGGCAAAACCGGGACAAGCCCCGCGATCCGCCATGGCCCGCGCCCAGTATGCTGCGTCTCTATGCAGTGCCGAAGTAAACGCCTGGTTGACAACATTTCCCCGCTTTTGTTCCAATGGCGCAGGAAACGCAACCCACCATATAAGATGGTGTTGAACCCCCAACGTTCACTGCGTTTCTCTGCCCAGGCAAGTGGAGGTTGCTTGTTCTCTTTGTTGCGTTCAAATGATTGGTGGCGCATCCCCGCCTTCCTCGCGTGGATTCCCATCTTTTTCGCGGGTTACTACCCGGAAAGGACTTTCCACTGGCTGCGCGATCTCGGCGGCGTGGTCACCCAGCGCGCCATCACCAATTCGCACTACGCCGTCTCCCTGGCCTGCGCCGCATAGCTCGCCTTGTTCACCTTCGGTCGATGCCGCGACGCCGGCCATGAACAGCACCCCCGCCGGGCCGCGCCGCCCGCCGAAGAGGCGGTCGCTCAGATAGCCGCACAGCAGCGTGCCGGGGATGCCGGCCAGTTCGTAGAGGGCGAAGGCGTAGCCCGACTTGTCGAA
>CAZLII010000234.1:0-7011 GCA_964559065.1 uncultured Nitrospirales bacterium
ATCGCCCTGATCGCCTTTCTTCCGCCCAGCATCTACAACATCATGGTCGTGATCGGCATCACCGGCTGGACCGGCGTGGCCCGGCTGGTGCGCGGCGAGTTTCTCAAACTGCGCGAAGCGGACTTCGCCACCGCCGCGCGCGCCACCGGCCTGCGCGACCGCCGCGTCATTTTCCGCCACCTGCTTCCCAACGCGCTCGCGCCGGTACTGGTCAGCGCCACCTTCGGCGTGGCCGGCGCGATCCTCACGGAATCCGCCCTGAGTTTCCTGGGTTTCGGCGTGCCGCCGCCCACCGCCAGTTGGGGCGAAATCCTCTCGCAATCAAAACGCTACATTGATTTCGCGTGGTGGCTGGTCAGTTTCCCCGGCCTGGCGATCTTCATCACCGTCACGGCGTTCAACCTCGTCGGCGAGGGGCTGCGCGACGCCATGGACCCGAGGCTGCGGCAATGAGCGGCGCAACGGCGCACATACCGGCAAACGACGCGCCCGCGCGCGATGCCGCCCTGCTCTCGGTGAAAAACCTCCGCACCTTTTTCCACACCGATCAGGGCGCGGCCCGCGCCGTGGACGGCATCTCCTTTGACGTCTCCCCCCGCAGGACCCTCGCCCTCGTGGGCGAGAGCGGCTGCGGCAAGAGCGTCACCGCCCTGTCCGTATTGCGGCTGGTGCCGTCGCCGCCCGGCATCGTGCAGGCCGACGCGCTGCGCTTCGCCGGGAAGGACCTGCTGGCCATGAGTCCGCGCGAAATGCGCCGCATTCGCGGCAATGACATCACCATGATCTTCCAGGAGCCGATGACCTCGATGAATCCCGTCTTCCGCGTGGGCCACCAGATCGCCGCCGTGCTGCGCCTGCATCGCGGCCTGAACGCCGACGCCGCGCGCCGGGAATGCATCGCGCTGCTGGATCGGGTCGGCATCCCGGCGGCGGCGCGCCGCGTGGACGACTACCCGCACCAGATGTCCGGCGGCATGCTCCAGCGCGTCATGATCGCGATGGCGCTCGCCTGCAACCCCAAACTGCTCATCGCCGATGAGCCGACCACGGCGCTCGATGTGACCATTCAGGCCCAGATTCTCGACCTGCTCCAGGATCTCCAGCGGGAGACCGGCATGGCGATCCTGCTGATTACGCACGACCTCGGCATTGTCGCCGAAACCGCCGACGATGTGGTCGTGATGTACGCCGGAAAAAAAGTGGAGCAGGGGTCGGTCAGGGCGATTTTCGCCGCGCCGATGCACCCCTACACGCGCGGCCTCTTCGCGTCGCTGCCCGCGCTCCAGCCGCGCAAACAGCGCCTCTACACCATTCGCGGCAGTGTGCCCGCCGCCACGGCCTTTCCAACGGGATGCCGATTCCATCCGCGTTGCCCCCACGCGCTGGAACGCTGCAAGACCGACGACCCGCTCTTCCTGGAAGGCGACCCGGGGCATGGCGCGGCCTGCTGGCTGCACGACCGCGACACAATGGCGGCGCTGGGCCGCGCGCCCGGCATCCCGGAGGAGGGAGACGGCCCATGAGCGAAGACCTGCTGATCGTCCGCGATTTGGTCAAGCACTTCCCCGTGCGCAAAGGCGTTTTTTCCCGTATCACGGGGCATGTCCGCGCGGTGGACGGCATCAGTTTCCGGATTCCGCGCGGGGCGACCCTGAGTCTTGTGGGCGAGAGCGGCAGCGGCAAGACCACCGCTGGCCGCACCATCCTGCGCCTGATCGAACCCACTTCCGGCGAGGTGCGCTTCGACGGCATCAACCTCGTTCAACAGCCGCGTGCGGTCCTGCGCGCCCTGCGCAAGCGCATGCAGGTCATTTTCCAGGACCCCTACGGTTCGCTCAACCCGCGCATGACCGTCTATTCGGTGCTTGCCGAGGCGTTCGCCGCGCACCGCATTGCGCCGCGCGCAGCGCGTCGTGACCGCGTCTATGAACTGCTCGACCTCGTCGGGCTGCCGCCTGAAACCGCTGACCGCTATCCCCACGAATTCAGCGGCGGCCAGCGTCAGCGCATCGGCATCGCCCGCGCCCTCGCCGTCGAACCCGACCTCGTCGTCGCCGACGAACCCGTCTCCGCCCTCGATGTCTCCATCCAGGCGCAGATTCTCAACCTGCTCGAAGACCTCCAGCGCAAACTCGGCCTGACCTACCTCTTCATCGGACACGACCTCAGCGTGGTCCGGCACATCTCCGACGCCGTCGCCGTGATGTACCTCGGGCGCATCGTCGAGATGGGGCCGGTGGACGCCATCTTCGAGCGCCCCGTCCATCCCTACACCCGCGCCCTGCTCGCCGCCGTGCCCGTGCCCGACCCCGCACGCGGACGCCGCCGCATCGTGCTCCGGGGCGAAACCCCCAACCCCATCAACCCGCCCTCCGGCTGCCCTTTCCATCCCCGATGCCCCGACGCCCGCCCCGAATGCGCCCAACGCCCGGCCCCCCTCATTGAATTCGCCCCCGGCCGCCATGCTGCCTGCCCCATCCACGCCCCCGCGACGGCTCCGGACCACAGGCTGTAGCCGACTGCCGTAATTGTTCCCCGCTCCAAAAATAAGTATGTTGTTCACGATTTATCCCAGATGCCGTAATGCTGCAATAACTACGAACTTATTGCATTCGTCTGTAATTTTATGTCACCCTATGCGCCACGGTTGCCATTCATTTCTTACCTGTCTTCGGCGAAGTCGAAAAGACTGAAAACCGACGCTTAAGTCATTTATATATAAGACTTTAGGGCGAGTGGTGGAACAGGCATACACGACGGACTTAAAATCCGTTGCCCGAAAGGGCATGCGGGTTCGATTCCCGCCTCGCCCACCAGTGTAAATCCCGTAATTATTGAAAATAATCGCGATGAAATCCACTGCCGCGAATGGAGCAATGTCACAGTACGGCGTGTATGCATGCAATGGGCGTTTTCTTATCCCTATTGGTGTACACCGCGGTCGAATGAGAAGATTTGGGACATTGCCTGTTTTCGGGCACGAACGACAAGGAGCACATGTGCAATGAATCTGCAACTTGGCCGGGCATTCGGCATCGTTCTGAAAACCCTTCCGTACGTGCTCTATCGCGCCGTGGTTTACGGCGTCATTTGCGCGATATTCGCGGTGGTGCTGCTGTTTCTCGCGCTGATCGGACGCATCTTCGGCGGAGGGGCGGCCGGGGTCCTCTTCGTCATCATCCTGGCGGGGGGCGGCTTTGGTGCGCGGTTCCTGCGCGAATACGTGCTGTATCTGCTTCGGGCGGGGCATGTCGCCGTCATCACCGAGATCATCGAACAAGGCGCCCTGCCCGCGGGCGTCAGCCAGACCCAGTGGGGCGCGGACAAGGTCAAGTCCTACTTCAAGGAAATCAGCGTATTAGCGCTGGTGGACCAACTGGTCAAGGGCATCATCGGCGCGTTGAACCGCACCCTGTTCAATGTCCTCAACATCCTGCCGTTCCCCGGTCTGCAAGGTCTGGCAAAAGTGGCGCAGAAAGTCGTGGATTTCAGCCTGACCTACATTGACGAGTCCATCCTTACCCACACCTTCAAGACCGGGAACGAACGCGTGTATGAGGCCGCGAAGTCCGGCATCATCCTCTATTGCCAGGCGTGGAAGGGACTGCTCAAGAACGCTGTGGCGCTCACCCTGCTGAGTTACGCGTTCACCATCGTGTCCGCCGTCATTTTCCTGATCCCCCTTGGCGCGGTCGCATGGATGTTGCCCGAGACATGGTCCTTCGCCAAATTCGGCCTGTTCGTGCTGGCGCTGTTCATGGGCGTGTCCTTGAAATGGATTCTCTTCGACCCCATCGCCTGCACGGCCACCATCCTGACATTTCTCGCGGAAACTGAGAACATGGTCCCCGATCCCGAATGGGAAAGCCGTATCGAGGCCGTCAGCGACAAGTTCCGCGAACTCAAGCAAAAAGCCGCCGAACAGGTCCGGGGCGCCGCAACGCCGCAAGCCCCGCCGCCCGAACCCGCCGCGGAATAGCATTCGCCGTGGTCCCAAATCGCATTTGGAAATGGGGGAATGTAAGGATATTGCGCGTTTCCACCACGGTGTCAAGACATCGTTATCGCTGGTTTTGCAACACCAATTCCTGCCCCCTCCGGCTGCGCCAGACATCCTCATACAGCCCGATCTTCTCGAATGGTATGTCCGCGACGGCGAACTTCTCCGCCTCATCCGTTGACCAGACCAAACGCCCGTCCGGCCCTTCCGGGAACGCCGCGCTCTCCGGATATTCACGGTTGTCCACGGATTCGGTGTTGTCAGGCGCGCGAAGAAACAACTGGTCGCAGCGCAGCACCGCGTTTCCGCGGACCGTGTTCACGTCGCGCCCCTCCTCCAATTGCGCCAGCAGCGGATAGCGTTCCAGGTAGCGTTCCCTGTCTATCGCAGGGGCGTCGAGGGCATTGGCGACAAACTCACGCCATCGCTTGTCGCCCCAGGGCGTGAAACTCACCGCCGCGCCGCAATCCATAAAAAGGTTGCCCTCGATGACATTCTCCTTGCCGCCGTGGATTTGCACCGCGCCGAAGTGGGTCGGCGTCGCGCAGCACCGGTGAAAAACATTTCCCTGAATGAGGACGCCGCTGATGGCGTCGTCGAGGCGGATGCCGGCCCGTTCCCTGGAGGCCTCTTCGCCCTGGCGCACCCAATTCCCCAGATGATGCCAGTAGTTGTATCGGAACACATTGCCCCGGTAGGTGGCGTCGCCCCACATGTCCACCGCGCCCTGGTCGTCCGACTCCAGCACCACGCGATGGACTTCGTTGAACTCGACCAGGTGATCGTTGCCGTTCACCCGCATGGCGCTGCTTGGCACATCGTGGATGTGATTGTGCCGGATGCGGTTGCCAACGCCGCTCACCAAAACGGCAGGGGTATAGGTATGATCAATGCGCGACAAGCCGTGGATGCGGCAGTTCTCCACGAGATGTTCCCCGGGTTCGAGCGTCTTGCGGTCGCCGCCGCTCAGGACAATCCCGCCGCGCCCCAGGGTGTGGATGTCGCAGGACTGCACCGCGTGGCGGCGGCCGCCGTGAATCTCCATGGCGTTGCCGGCCATCTTGCGGAGGGTACAGCCCTCCAGACGACAGTCCTCGCCGCCGCGAATCCGCACCCCGTCCGCCGCGCCGCACTCCCACAGAAGCCCCTGAAAACGCAGATGCGACGCGCCCTCGATTTCCATCAGCGGAAATGCCGCCACCGAAAGTTCCACCGTGGCGTTGTTCAGGTCGGTTTTCGGGTAAACATAGACCTTGCCGCGTTCGCGGTCGAGATGCCATTCCCCCGGCATGTCGAGTTCACACAGCAGGTTCAGCGCATAATAGCGCTGACCTTCCCGGTAACCGTAGCGGTGCCACGGTTCCGCGAGGAGGATCTCCCGTTTTTCGAGGTCAATCCGCTCAATCCGTTCATAGGAATCCGCCCAATTCCAATACCAATACCCGTAGAGCCACGCGTCCGGTTCGTCCACCCAGCGTTCCGGGCGGTCTCCCTCGAAACGAAAGCGTCCATGCGGCGCGCCGGGCCGATTGTCCCACGACTTGAGCGTCAGGGGTCCGGGAACTTCGCCGGCCTTCACGAAGCCGTCATTCGGCCATCGCGCCCAGATCATCGGCTCGCCGTTGACAAACAACTCCATCGCCGGGTGGGTGTGAAACCCGCGCCCGCTGCTGAATCCGCCCAATTCAAACGGGGGGACATCGTGCACCCCCGCCGCTGTCAAGTCCGTCTCCCACACGCGCCCCCGCGCGCATTCCGGTAATCGGCCAAGCACAGCGGGGTCATCCACGACCGTGAACGGACGCAGCCGGATGCCGCCGGTGAATCGCGGCGCTTCGGGGCCGGCGGCGCGGTAAACGACCGGGGCTGAGGCGGCGCCGGAATCCTCGGCGGTCAGGTGAAAGGTGCGCTGGACCGTGTATTCGCCGGCCCGAATCATTACGGTGACGCCGCCTTCGGGAAACGCGTTTTCTTTCTTTATGGCGCGTATTTCATCCCGCGCCCGTTCCAAGGTCCGGAATGGACGCGCCGCTGTGCCGGGGTCCGTATCGGACCCATCCGGCGCCACAAAGATTTCGGCGCGGGAAGACAACATAATCAACGCGCCCACTATGTTCAATCCCAGTTTCCGGTGAAATGACATGATTCCTCTCCATAACAGTTTCACACGCCTGCATGCGGCCCAATGAACCGCTTGTGCCCCGAACACTTGTCCAACGGCTCCATAGTTTCTCAGCATTGGCTCTGGCGATTCAATCGGAAATTGCCCAAGAGTATGCGCTATGAGGCCGCCGGAAGATTTGACCCGCCCATGAAAACCCCCTTTTATGACGCAGACCCGTCCAGGGCATGCGCGCGCATCCTGCTATTTCTAAGGTGCGCGGCTGAGGGTATGCAGTTGTTCATAGGCGCGGCCCTGTCGTCCGGAAACCACCACGGTGATGCGGTCGCCCGCCGCGAGCACGGTGTCCCCGTGGGGGATGATCTCCTGTTGGGAGCGGGTAATGGTCACCACCAGGCAGCCTTCGGGCAAGCCCAGGTCGCGGATGGCGCAACCATCCATGAATGATTCCGGCTCTACGACGAGTTCCTGAAGGGTGGGTTCGGCGGCGGTGGGTGCAGCGGAAGCGCTCTGCTCGAGCGAATACTGCAGCAGCGCGTCATAGATGGGCCGTATCTTCAGGCGGTCGGCCACGAGGTAGGCAATCATGCAGGCGACCAGAAGGGGAAGGAGTTGCTCGTAGTTATGGGTCATCTCGAGCACGAGCACGATGCCGGTGAGCGGGGCGCGCACCACCGCCGAGAAATAGGCCGCCATGCCCGCCACGGCGAAGGCGGCGGGCGTCGGCGCAAGGTCCGGAAAGAGGAAGAAGCCCATTTGCCCCACGGCAAGCCCAATGACCGCGCCGAGCAGCAGCATGGGCGCGAAAATGCCGCCCGGCACCCCGGCGAGGTAACTCAAGACGGTCAACGCGAATTTCCCCGCGAAAAGGAGCGCGAGAAACCCGACC
>CAZLII010000235.1:0-6985 GCA_964559065.1 uncultured Nitrospirales bacterium
CGGGTGACTCCCGGGGAATTTGATCCGCCGTTGGCGGGCCGGGGGCGCCTCTTCCCCGTGAGCCGGGGCTTGCTGCAATCGGCGGGGCTTCCGGAAAACCTGGCGACGGATGAGGTGGTGGTGGCGGATGGCCGGCTCCGTTTCGTGGAGGCAATCAAGGAATTTTATTCGGGTTTTTGGCACGCGCGCCTGCTGGAGGTGATGGCCTGCGAGGGATGCGTGATGGGGCCTGGAGTCGGCGACAAAGGCCCATTGTATCGCCGCAAGACCCGTGTCGGGCGGTATGTGCGAACGCGCCTCGCCTCCACTGATCCGGAGCAACTGCGGCGGCAGCAGCCATTGTTTGAGGGGCTGGACTTGTCGCGACGATTTGCGCCGGAGGACCGGCGCACGCCGGAGCCGTCTTTTCATGAATTGGCAGCGATCCTGGAACGCATGGGCAAATTCAGCGCCGAGGACGAATTGAATTGCGGGGCCTGCGGTTACGAGACCTGCCGGGAACACGCCGTGGCGATTTACCAGGGCTTGGCGGAAAACGAGATGTGTCTCCCCTATACCATTGAGCGGCTGCGACAGACGGTGCAAAACCTCGCGGTCTCCAAGGAAAAACTGGCGCATACGCAGCAGATTCTTGTGCAGGCGGAAAAACTGGCGAGCATGGGCCAGTTGGCGGCGGGTATCGCGCATGAATTGAACAATCCCCTCGGCGTGGTGCTGATGTACGCGCACATGCTTCTGGAAGAACATGCGCACGACGGCCCCATCAAGGAGGACCTGTCGCTGATTGCGGCGCAGGCCGACCGATGCAAGAAGATCGTTGCCGGCCTGCTGCATTTCGCCCGGCAGAACAAGACCACCCAGCAGGAGACGGACATAGCGCAACTCACGGAAGGGGTGCTGCGGTTGATTCCCATTACCAACGGCGTGACAGTCCGCCTCGTGAATGAATTGACCGACCCGCTTGCGTCCGTGGACCGCGACCAGATCACGCAGGTACTGAACAATCTGATCAATAACGCCCTGCAGGCCATGCCGCAAGGCGGCGAATTGACCATTCGTCTGTGGGGCGATGAAGATGAAATCCGTATTGCAGTGCATGACACTGGTATGGGTATTGCCAAGGAGCATCTTGCCAAGATATTCGAACCGTTTTTCACCACGAAGGCGGCCGAAAAAGGAACCGGGATGGGGCTGGCGGTGTCCTACGGCATCGTCAAAATGCACCGGGGAAACATCACGGTGGAATCGAACGCCGGTCCCAGCGGCGGTCCCACGGGAAGCACTTTCACGGTGACGCTGCCGCGCCACGGCGCGCCGCAGGAAACATTGTCGCAGGCGGCAGGAAATCAGGATTTCCTGGAAATGATAGAATAGCCTTGCGGGGGAAAGTGCCGCAGCGGAAAGGAGAATAACGTGGAAGTGATGAAAGTGCTCGTCGTGGACGATGAGTTGGGGATTCGGACGGGGGTGGCGCGGGTGCTGCGTGGTTTTTTGATTCAGGTGCCGAATTTTGACAAGGAGATTCATTTCGAGACGGCCCAGGCGGAAAGCGCGGAGCAGGCGCTGGAAATCATCCGAGAGGGACCGCCTCACATTCTATTGCTGGACAACAAACTTCCGGGCATGAGCGGGATCGAGGCGCTCGACATCATCTCGGAGATGAATCTCGACATGCTCGCCATCATGATTACCGCCTACGCCTCGATTGAGACGGCGGTGCGCGCCACCAAGCAAGGCGCATATGATTTCCTTCCCAAGCCGTTCACCCCCGCCGACCTCAAGAACACCGTCCGCAAGGCGGCGGAGCATCTCGTCGTGGCGCGCCACGCGCGGGAACTGGCGGCGGAAAAACGCAAGGTTCGATTCCAGTTCATTTCCGTACTCGCCCACGAACTCAAGGCGCCTCTCAACGCCATCGAGGGGTATCTTCAAGTACTGAAGGATGGCAGCGTTGGAAACGACCCCAAAGTGGTTATGCCGATGGTGGACCGCTGTCTCACGCGAACGGAATACATGCGCAAGATGATTGCCGATCTGCTTGACCTCACGCGCATCGAATCGGGCGAGCGCAAACGGGAAATCGTGGACCTCGATCTGGCGGAAGTTGCGCAACATGCGCTCGACACCTTCGCCCCGGAAGCGTCGGCGCGCAATATCACCCTGCAATTGCATGCTGATGGTCCCGTGCCGCTGCGCGGCGACCGCTCCGAAATGGACATTGTGCTCAACAACCTCGTCTCCAACGCCGTCAAATACAACCGGGACAATGGTCGTGTGGATGTGACCGTCGAACGTCGAGACGATATGGCGGTCATCCGTGTGGCGGATACCGGCATCGGCATGAGCAAAGAGGATTGCGCCAAACTGTTCCAGGAGTTCGTCCGTATTAAGAATGCCAAGACCAAGGACATCCTTGGCAGCGGGCTGGGCCTGTCTATTCTCAAAAAACTGGCTGTCATGTACGACGGCGATATCCAAGTCGAAAGCGAACCCGACAAGGGCACGACCTTCACCGTCACCCTCCGCGACGCCGTCCAGGAGCACTCCCCGGTAGAAGCACGCAAAAAAGATTAGCAGATGTTTCGCATGATAGCGCGGGCGGGCCGCTCGCAGTCTTTTCTGGGCGCGGAGCGCCGGTGTTTTTGCGTTACACCGCGGGGGCGGTGTAACGAGGAACGGGGAATTTGGCGCTCGTGCTGTCCTTGTTCTCCTTGGCGTCTTCTTGCCCATCGGTCCGCCAGCATTCAACAGGCTGAAGCCTGTACTCCAAACTTTTTCACCGGGTTGCAGCATGGCGGTGTGGCGGAGTATAAGATTTTCATTGACAACATACACATTGAAAGGAACGAGCCATGCGACGGATGATACTGGGGATCGTTGTGGGCGTCATTATCCTTTCCGGCGCTACCGCGACAGGAAATTCCCTGTTCGAGATGCCGGAGGGGGTGGAATCGCGCTGGGCCAGTTTCGAGAACCCACTCGGCGAAAAGGGCAAGGGTGGGATGGCGAACAAAGGCGGCAAGGGCGCCGCGTTTGATTTGGTGAAGGCCGGGGAAACAAAGGTGTTGATGGATGTGCAGGGCGGCGGCGTCATCCACCGCATGTGGTTCACCCTGAGCGCGCGCGGGCCGCAGCCATTGCGATCCTATGTGTTTCGCTGCTACTGGGACGGCGCGGAGAAACCGGCGGTCGAAGTGCCCTTTGGCGATTTTTTCGGCGCTATTCACGGGAAAATGGTCGCCTTTGAAAGCGAACTTTTCGCCAATCCGGAAGGCCGGTCGTTCAACAGTTATGTTCCGATGGCGTTTCGGCGGGCGGCGCGGGTGACCTTTACCAACGAATCCAGCCGTGATCTGGATCAATTGTTTTACGATATCAATTACACGCTGCATGACAATCACGGGGACAACATGTTGTACTTTCATGCGACGTGGCGGCGGGAACGCTGGACGGAACTGGGCAAAGACTTCGCGATACTGCCCCGGGTGGAAGGCCGGGGGCGTTTTCTGGGCGCGCACATTGGCATCCTCGGCCACCCGGATAATAGGGGCTGGTGGGGCGAAGGCGAGGTAAAAATGTACATGGATGGAGACACGGATTTCCCGACCATCATCGGCACGGGAACCGAAGATTATGTGGGCACTGCGTATGGTCAGGGGGAATTTTCGGGACGCTACCAGGGATCGCTGATCATAGATGACGCGAAGCGGCGCTATGCGTTCTACCGGCATCATGTTCCCGACCCGATTTATTTTCACCGGGATTTGCGCGTGAGCCTGCAACAGATGGGCGGCGCTGGCAAGAAGGAAGTGGCGCAATTGCTGCAGAAGGGCGTGGCCATTCAGCCGGTAACCATCCATGACAGCAAGCAATTCGTAAAATTGTTGGAAATGGACCCGGCGCCGGATTTGCGCACCGACAGATCGTTGCCGGACGGCTGGACCAATTTCTACCGCCGCGATGACGTATGCGCCGTGGCGCTCTATTATCTGGACCGACCGGAGAACAATCTGCCGCCGATAGCGCCGGTGGAGGCGCGCATCGAGGCGCTTTTGGAATAGACAGGCAAAACAACCCGCCCCGGCAAGGAGAACCATGAAGAAAGGGCAATCCACCACCGTCATTGCGATGCTCTTTCTGCTGCCCAATTTCTTGGGATTTGCCGTGTTCATGCTCGGGCCGGTGCTATTCTCCCTCGGCGCATCTTTCACAAACTGGAACCTGATGCGAACCGTGCCGCTCCGCTGGGTGGGGCTGGAAAACTTCGTGAAACTGTTCTCTTCTCAGGAGTTCTGGCTCTATTTCATCAACACGGTTTACCTGATGCTGGGCATGCCGGTTTCGATTGCGGGTTCGCTTCTGTTGGCGGTGGCGCTCAGCCGGAAAATTCGCGGCGTGGTGGCCTATCGCACCTTGTTTTACCTGCCGAGTTTCACCGCGGGCGTGGCGCTGCTCATTCTGTGGAAGGCGCTGTACAATCCATCCTTTGGTCCCATCAACGTTGTGCTGGATCATGTCCTGGATTTGATTCGCCCGTTTGCGGACTTGCAGCCGCCGCAATGGCTGGCATCCACCAAGAACATCTTGGGACTGGCGGTGGAGCATGTCGGTATCGAGCGGGGGCAGTTTGGTCTCGGCGCGCGCGACGCCATCATCATCATGGGCATTTGGACCACAATCGGCGGGGCGAACATGCTGCTTTATCTTGCAGGCATCTCGAACATCCCGCAGGAATTGTATGAGGCGGCGGCAATGGACGGGGCGGGCAAATGGGCGCAATTCCGCCACGTCACCTGGCCGCAACTGGCGCCAACGACCTTCTTCATCGTGATCATGAGTTTCATCGGCGGATTGCAGGGCGGCTTCGAGCAGGCGCGGGTGATGACCTTGGGCGGTCCGGCCCGGACCACGACCACGCTCTCATATTACATATACATCAAAGCCTTCGAGGAATTTCAGATGGGCTACGCCTCGGCGGTGGCGTGGGTGCTTTTCGCCATCGTCTTCGCCATCACGCTGGTGAATTGGCGCTTCGGGAGCCGCTATGTCAACTACTGAGCGCAATAAAGGAGGACGACGGCGCGTCGGCGCTGGGCGCGTATTAACCCACGTCGTCCTGGTCACCTTCGCGATCACCACGTTGACGCCGTTTCTGTGGATGCTGCTGACCAGCCTGAAGCCGCTCGGCGAGGTGCAGGCGATCAACCCCATTCCGACGGAGTGGCGCTTCGACAATTACACGGAAGTGCTCAACCACAAGGACATTTCGTTCAAGCGGTACTATTTCAACAGCGTCTTCGTGGCGGCGTGGGTGACTTTCCTTTCGTGCCTGACCAGCGCGCTCGCGGCCTACGCATTTTCGCGTATGCGTTGGCCGGGGCGCGACCACGTCTTCAAACTGTACCTCGGCACCATGATGGTGCCCGGCGTGGTGACCATGATCCCCAACTACGCGCTCATGGTGAAACTGCACCTGCTTGATTCGTACATGGGCCTTATCGTCCCGGCGTCGTTCACCGCCTTCGGCACCTTTCTCCTGCGCCAGTTCATGATGACGATTCCCCCATCGCTCGACGAGGCGGCGACGATTGACGGCGCATCGCACTGGCAGATTTTCTGGGACATTATTCTGCCGCTGTCGCGTCCCGGGTTGATCGTCCTGTCCATCTTCACGTTCATGGGGAACTACGGGAGTTTCTTCTGGCCGCTGGTGTTGATCAAGAGTGAACATCTGCGCACCCTGCCCGTTGGCATGCTCTACTTCGACACCATGTATGGACGACAGACGAACCTGATCATGGCGGCGTCGGTCATGAACATCCTGCCGTTGATCATCCTGTTCCTGGTGATGCAGAAATACCTGGTGCAGGGGATCCAACTCGGCGCGGTGAAGGGCTGAGCATTCCGGATCAAATCACCAGGGCCGCAGCCATGCCCATCAAGAGCGCAAACCCTGCCCGCGAAAACAGCCAGGCCAGGAACCAGCAGGGGAAAATGCGCATGGCCTGTTCCAGGTTCAAGTCATAGAGATGGACCACGAAATAAACCTGTAAAACCATGGCCAGAAAAAAGCCCACGATGGTCAACATGCCCACACACCAGCCTATCAACGCCAAAACGACGGCCACCGCGCCCAAAGCAATCAGGTTCTTTACAAAGGTGTCGTTGGGCAATGCGTCGCACCACGCAAGCAGCATATACAACATGATGAAATGCTGGACGACCGGACGCAACAGCACCAGCGTAAAAGCCAACCAGTGGACCCATGGGGCTATTACGGCGGAATCCAAGTCTACGGGGGCCGCGAAGAATTCGGCGATGTATTCCGCCACGGGAAAGCGGTCCGCAAGCAGGATGAGCACAACGGCGACCCCCACTAACGCCGCACCGCCGATGCGCCAGTCCTCCCACGCAGGGCGTAGCGGTTCGAGCATCCGCCCCGCAAAGCCGCGCTGCACCGCCTGCGGGGGAACCACATGCCGGGTCTGTGGATTGGCGAAATCACGCAGAGGGGGCGGCGGGGTCTGGGCCGGTTCCGGCACCGGCGGCGCCGCGTCAAGCCGTCGCGCGCAGATATGGCATATCTCGCCCTCAGCGCTTCTGTTGCGGTCCCATGCGCCGCGAAATGTTCTGCCACATCGCGCGCAGGCATACGATTTCGTGGCGGGATCCGCGTGGGCCGACGGAGATACCCCTGAATCAGGCGCATAGCGCGCATCCTGATGCGCAGGCGCAGCCTGGGGGCGCGCCCTGATGTTTGCCAGGGGCGGCAGCGGATGCGGCGTGTCGAGCAAAGGAAAACTGTTCTGTTCGCCCACGACGATGGTGTTTCCACAGCGCACGCAGACGCCCTGCATGCCCAGCGCAGATTCCGGTGCGCGCATGCGCCCGCCACATCCGCAATACACCACGCGCTCCATCAGAACAGGTCTCCTTCATGGCATTCCCATTGCCAATATACCATTCCGGCGGGAAAGATATTCAG
>CAZLII010000236.1:0-6972 GCA_964559065.1 uncultured Nitrospirales bacterium
ATTTGCGCACAAACGGTAGCCGCCGCCAGGACCGCGCACCGCCTCCAGAATCCCCGCATGCACCAGTTGTTGAAAGCCTTTACGCGCAAATGCTTCGGGAATATCCGCGCGCGCACAGATTTCCGGCGCGGCGATGCGCCGGTCCAAGCCCTGTTCAATGGCGATCATCAGGGCGCGAATGGCGTACTCCGCGCCTTTCGAAAACAGTCTCATAAGTTGCCTTTCCTGGGAAGAATATGGATAATTCTGTCCGCATATGCGGACATGGTATGCCACACCTTTGGAGATTATTTCAAATGTCGTGACGTATGTCGCTTCTACGCTTTGACCTAAGAAGATCAGGGGTGATACCATTCGGTTATTCACCGATAAAGCGGGTGTTTGAATTCTGCCCGATCTTCATTATTCTATTTCATAGGTGAAAGAAGTACGGTTCGGATTCTGTAACCATAAGGTTAATTAGGTGAGTGTCATATTTATGCGAAAAGGATTTACGCTTATAGAATTGCTGGTAGTGATCGCCATTATCGGTATTCTGGCGGCCATATTGTTGCCTGCGCTGTCCCGGGCGCGGGAAGCCGCGCGGCGCGCGTCTTGCGCGAATAATCTCCGCCAGATCGGCCTCTCACTAAAAATGTATGCGGGCGAATCGCGCGGCGGCTTGTTTCCGCCGCGCATGATCCGCGATGTGCACGGGCGCCTCTCGGATACGATGATCTTCAACGGGCCGTCCATGTATCCGGAGTACCTGACCGACCTGACGGTGGTCTGGTGTCCGTCGCACACCGGCACGGGGCCGCTGGAACGCTACGACACGGGGACACGCCGAGGCAGCCTGGCCACGGGAAACAACAACGGCATCATCGAACCTGAAGAACTGATCAAGTCGCCGTTCAATTATGCGGGCTGGGTTTTTCTTGAAACGATAAACTTCCTGGGGCCGAAAAACGACACCATCGGCAGCGGACCAGGGGGGCGTTTTGAGCCGCCCGATTACGTCGGCACGCCGTTGGGCGAATTGGCCGAGGCGAATGTGGCCACGGAGGGCGCGGCTTCCGACAGGGACCACCAGGTTTCTCCTGAGTTCTACGGCACGCAAGCGGGCGGGGGCAACGTAATCTACCGGCTGCGAGAAGGCATCGAACGCTTTCTGATTACCGACATCAATAACCCCGCCGCCTCGGCAATGGCCCAGAGCATGGTCCCCGTAATGTGGGACCACCTCACTCCGCAAATCGCCGGGTCCACCCACGTTCCGGCGGGCATGAACGTGCTCTACCTCGACGGGCACGTCGCCTGGAGCCACTATCCCGCCGACACGCCGTGGATGGCCACGGAACAGGGTCCCCGCATCATGGGCCGCTACGACCGCCCCTTCGGCGGCGCATAACCAGACTGCAAAAACACCGATTCTTGGTCGCTATTGCAGGCGGCCGTCACGGAGGGTGAATTCCAGGTCGGGGCGGATGTGGTCCACGGGGTGGTGACTGACGAGCAGGACGGTCGCGCCTTCGGCGCGGCAGGCGTCGAGCATGTGTAGCACGAGCCGCGCGCTTTCCTCATCGAGGTTACCGGTGGGTTCGTCCGCGAGAATGATTTCCGGGCGGTGCAGCAGGGCGCGCGCCAAGGCGCAGCGTTGTCGTTCTCCCGCGCTCATTTCGTGAGGACGATGCCCTTCGCGAAGGCGCAGTTGCAGGGCCTCCATCAATTCCAACGCGCGCGTCCTGGAATCGTCGCTGCGATATGCCAGCGCCGGCAGCAGCACGTTTTCCATTGCCGTGAGATAGGGGATCAGGTGAAACATCTGGAAGACCACCGCGATGCGCTGCGCGCGGAGCGCGGCGCGGCGGCGTCCGTCCAGCGCGTTGATGTGCGCCTCCCCGGCAAACACATCGCCCCGCGTGGGCAGGGTCAGCCCTGCGCAGAGGTTGATAAACGTGGTCTTGCCGCTCCCGGAAGGACCGCGCAGGAGCGCCAGTTTCCCCCGTGGCACTTCCAGTGAGACGCCGTCCAGCGCGCGCACGACCTCCCGTCCGCGCCGGTAGTGCTTTTCAACCTGCTCCAGGCGGATCATGGCGCGCCCTCCCCCAAGGTATCCACCGGTTCGCGCAGGAGCCGTCCAACGATCGGCGGCAGGCCGAAAATCATTGCCAACAGCGGCGTGGCTGCAACCAATATCACTATGGTGGTCAGCGGGGTCATCATGGTCGGCGGGGCAACGCGGGTATAGAGAAAGAAGATGCGGCCAATGACGCAGCCCAGCCCCGCACCGACCAAAGCATAGGCCGCGATCTTGGCGAGAAATGCTGTCAGGATCATTTCCTCGCGCATGCCGAGCGCGCGCAACACGCCGATTTCCTGCCGGCGGCTCACGACGTTCTGATAGGTCAGGCCCCACACTGCCGCTGCAGCGGCCGCCAACGCCGCCGCCAGCGCCGCCATCTGTATCCGCCGCATCATCACGCGCTGCTCATGCCGCGCCAGGAGAATGGAGTAATACGGCTGCACTGCGATATCAGGCAACACCGTTTCGATGCTTTCCCGGACCAGTCCGACAATGTCCGTTACGTTTGCCGGACATTGACAGGCGAGCGCGTCAATGCTGTTGACGCGTCCGGGCCGGTTCAACAGCGCCTGCACGTCATGTAGCCGCGCATAGACACGAATATCCTCCGGAATGGCCCCATACTCGTCGAGCACGCGTCCCACCTCAAATGTTCTGGACAGAATCTGGAACCTGTCGCCGACAGCCTTTCCCGCCGCGCGGGCGACCGCCGCTCCCAGGAAGACCTGTCCTTCCGGCACGACATAAGCCGTGGGCATCGGCGTCTTTTCCGTCCCCGCCCGCACGGTCTCCGGGAGCACGCCGGTGAGCACGATGGTGCAGCCTTCCGCCTGGAGCGTGTGCTGCAATTTGCCGATGAAATGCTGCGCCAGAATCTGCCGCTGCTGCGCCAGCCGGTGCACATACTCCTCAGGCATGTCCGGCCCGGAAAAATCCAGCGCCTGCCACCGCGCGGGGTCGGCCTCCGCAGGGGTAATCTGCAGGTTGAAGCCCATATCGCGCATCAAAAGGCGCGTGGCATCCACCGACGACGCGCCAATGTCCATCATCGCCACGAACAATGCGGTCGCGTCGGCGACCACCGCCATACATGCCAGCGTGTTCCACCGAGAGTAGAGCATCTCCCGAAGCACCAGGCGTGTCCAAGTCATTCACGCAATCCTTCTCAGGATGATTTCATGGGCTGCGCCGCATGCGAATCAACATTGCGACCACGGATGCAATGGCGAGGGCGCCCAAGAGGGCCAGCGGCAACAACGCCACCACGCCGATCCGCGCATCTTCCGGGCGCAGATCGGCCATCAAGGGCGCGACCTTCTGGTCCAGGCTGATTTCTGTATAGCCTGTCGGCCCGGTCAGCGCCGCGTAGCGCGCATCGAGGGCGGGGTCCCAATGAAATGGCAAGTCCAGTCCCGGGGCCATGGCCTGCTGCAGGCAGGTGCATGGCACGGGCAGCCGCTGAAGCAACCCGTCCAGGTGCTCGACGGAAATGTCATCGCCGGTCAATGTCGGCAGGAGCAGTTTGCCTTTGCCGTAAACAACCCCGACCCAGTCGGGACCGTCAGATGGTATGCCTGTGATCGCGCAGAACAGCGCTTCGCGGGGATCATGACGGTCCAGATGCACGACAGCGATGCCCGGCGCATGCTGCTCCGCCCAGTCCCCCGCCACCTGTGCCACCATGGGAGCGCGATCCGGGCCTTCTCCCCGTGCAAAGATCACCACCGCCCAGTGATCGAGCAGTAAATCACGGGCCTTCGCGAGCGCAGGGGTTGCGCGCAGCGCTTCCAGTGCGTTCTCTGCCGGAATGCCGGGCCAGTGATAGGCGGCATAGGGCGCGCGCCGCACGGGATGCCAACCGCACAGCCACGCGGCGGGAAAATCCTCCCGCGATGCCTGAATGCCGTATTCCGCCAGCGCGACCGGGGCATCCGATTCCACCCAGTCCAGTCGGACATTCAGCGCCTGGCGTTGCTCCGCGAACCATGCCCCCAGCGCGGCTTTGCTTGCCTCCGCATTTTCAGCCTCCGGCGGGGTAACTACAACCAGCCTGTAATTGTCACGTTTGGCATGAAACGCCGCATCGCGTACCGTGCCTGTGTCACAAGCAGAAGCAATCCTGAAGAACAACGCCACGAACAGAGTCGTAAAGGCGCAATATCGCAAGGTATTATGTTTTCGCAATCTCTTTCTCACCGAAAACCGGGTTCAGGATGGATTAACTACCCCTCATAAACACATATCCCGCGTTTCAAAATATCCTGGGCGAAACTGCCCTTTTCCGGCTTCTCCAAGACCGATGCAGGAAATAAGTGCGCCTCAACATTCGCGCCCACTTCTTGCATCACCAATGACATTGCTTTCGCCCGTTGTTCAATGTCCCAATCCTCAATGCCGGTCATGAAGGCTGCCAGATCAATATCACTCCAGGCGTTTGCGCGTCCCTCCACGTGGGAGCCAAATAGATATACAGCGCGAACGCCGCCGAGTCGGGCCAATGTTCGAACGGTTTGCAGCGCCTTTTCCCTTATGTCGTCACCGATAGTAACCATTTAACAATTGTCTCTGTCTGTTCCAGCGTCTTCTCCGCCAAATCCTTTTTTATGGTTGAACTCATCTTTCGAATTTCATCGGGATACCGAGATTGAATATAGTATGCCGTCAATTCGCCCAAGAATTTCCGCTTGTCAACCGGCAAGTCAATATTTATGGATTCTGTTAATTGAATCAAATTGTGAACGCGCGGTGGCAGATTACCTGTTTGTTGTATGATCAATGCCTTCAGCGCTTTTTCAATCGCCTGCTGACAACAGAACAATACATACAGAAAGCGACCGGCATCAAGCATCGCTCGGGCAGTCTCCAAGTCATATTCCGCCTGCTCTCTCCAGTTATTTACGGTATCGCTCATTTCGTGCCTGTTGGTTTTAGGGCAAACATACAAATTCTCGTCTTTTAATGAAAGACTGGCTCTTGTTTTTCCTGTATCACGATGTTACGCGAGGCCAAGTCAGCAATGCAATTGTATAACGGCTTTCCACAGGCACCGCTATTTTCGCAGCATATCGTCTATCGCGTCAATAAGCGGTTTTCCTTCCACCTCGTAACAGTATCGGTCGCGGGCGAGGCGCAGGGCGTTTTTCGCCATGCCGGCGCGCATCGCGTCGTCTTCGATCAGGCGGTTCATGGCCGCCGCGATTTCCGCGACGCTTTCCGGATTGACGCACAGTCCGACCTCGTTCTTTTCGATGATCTCCAGCATGCCGGGAAAATTCGATCCGATGACCGGCAATCCGACCGACATGTACTGGAAAAGTTTTATCGGCGCGCAGTAGTAACTGTTCAACCCGACATTCAGTTGGGCCTGGAGTCCGATGTCCGCCGAGGCGGCAAGGTCCATCAGTTCATCGCTGGAGACCATCGGATGAAACACGACGCGGTGTTCCACGCCCAGTTCGCGCGCCATCCGCTGCAATTCATCCTTGAAGGCCGGTTCGCAGGGACCGATGAAAAACAGCACCGCATCTTCGCGCACCGACGGCAGCGCCTTCACGAAGGCGTCCGCGCAGCGCGCGCGGGAAATCCACCCGTGAAAATACAGCACCTTGCCGGAAGGCAACCCCTGTTTCTTAAGGTATTGTTGGATGCGGTCACTCTTGGGGCGCGCCGCCGCGCGCGGCGGCACATTCAGAATCGTCATGGGGCATTCACGCAGACCGTATCGCCGCTGCAGTTCGCGGGACCGGTTGGGTTCGCAGGCCACCACGAGGTCCGGGCGCTTGATAAAGCGCCGCTCCAGCCAATTCCAGAACGGTTTCATGGGAATGCCGGGACGGTCAGTGTAGAGTTCATAGGAATAAAAAATCAGCCGGGCGCGGCAGACGCGGGCGATCAGCCAGGCCGCGGGCAACATGTCCACGTCAATCCCGATGACGACGCCGGGTCGTGTCTTGATACCCGTCCAGGCAAAGCGCGCCCACAATTCGAGCAGTGTCAGCATTTGAAAGAACGGCCGCAATAGCGGCGTTTTGGTGAAACGCTTAAAGAACAGGGAGACAAGGCGGCAATCCGCGCGGGGATGGGTTTCTTCGCTCTTGCCCAGATCGGTCCGCGCGACGGATTTCAAGAGCGTTACCTGCACGCCCCGCTCGTCCAGGGCGTCAATGAGGTTCCATAGCGGACTGTCAATGAATGGCTGCCACCCCATCCGCAGAATGCACACGCGTCGTTCCATCGTTACATCCGGGTTCGTTGATCACGGTGTCTTGACAGATGGTAACAGAATGACGCAAAGAGACTCATCCTTTGTCGGCGCGATGTGCGGACAACAAACAACGCGGGATATGCACGTCTTCTATCTTTTGCTACAAGTACGCGTGGCCGGAGGTTTCCGGCTGATAAACTACATCCACAATGCGGACATGTCGGATGGCGTCGCCGATGGGATAGGCCACTTCATCCCCGATGCGCTGTCCCAGGAGGGCCGTGCCTTTGGCGCTCATCACCGATGTCTTGCGTTCGCCGATATTGGCGCAGGAAGGATAGACCAGTGTCACGATGTGTTCTTCACCCGTGTCCACATCCCGGATCAGCACGATGGAATTCATCGTGACCGTGTCTTCCGGAATTTTCGAGGCGGGCATCACCCGGGCGTGGTCCAGTTTTTCGTGCAGGCGCTTGATGGATTCCCAGGTGCGTCCGGCTTCGCCACCGCCCCACAGTTCCATCTGCGTTTCCAGTTTCGTGCGATCGGCATCGGTGACAAGAACCTCGTGTGTTTCCATCTTCTGGCCCTTTCTTTCGATGTTGACTGTCCTGGTATTCGCACTGGATTGCACCGTGGGGCGCATTGTCGCGCCCGCATCTCCATTTCCCTGGTCGAGTGCACCCAAGGAAACGCTGTCATC
>CAZLII010000237.1:0-6940 GCA_964559065.1 uncultured Nitrospirales bacterium
AGCGCCCGATGCCGTTCTCATCGATCGCGGCATCAAACTGGACCATGCGTTGAATGAACTGAAATCTTTTGAAGAACTGCGCACCAGAAAGACCGCCGATCACCGCGCCATCATTGCCCTGCCGTTGCGCCTGCTGGCGCAGAGCCTCGGCATCCTGATTCTGGTCTATGTGCTTGTGACGCTTCTTGCACGCTTGACCGATGCGGGAAAGCGGTTCTGGGCGGTTCCCCATCCCTCATGGGCGCTATATCCCCTAATCGGGATGCAGGCCGTCTTTCTGGCGCTCTTGCTGATAATCTCCCTGATGCAGCGCGTCGAAAACGCCGATCCGTTCTTCTTGGAGAACATTGGCCATCTGTGGCGCGCGGTGCTGCTGATCGCCGTTGTATTTGTTCTGATATATCCTGCACTTGCCCTGCCCGCAACTGGGCGCATATGCGAGGCGGTTACTCCGGAAAACCCGGAAAGCGTCCGGTCGGTGGTGCGCAGGCACCGCCTCATGGCCTACGTCTCCCTGATGCGACGCACCTACGGTCTTCTGGCCGGCGGCCTGATGTGTGTGGCGTGTTGCTGGATGATCGGCTATCGGTTGGCCGCCGCCGTCTATCCCACCCAGATGGAACTTCTCGTCACGGGTCTTGAAAACGACGAGTGGGAAATCGTTCAGCGCGTTTTGGAGATGCTGTCGTGAAGGCTTCGGTCGGATGTGCGCCAGGTCTGAATCGCGAAAACAGCGATATGTGACAGGAAGCAGTTGACACGAGGTCCTTTAAGCGGGTATAATCTTTAAGAATCCCGATTAAACTATGAAATTTGCCATAGGACATCATATCGAGGCCTCAGGGAACACAAACGTGGAATGTCCAATGTTGGCATTGGTCAACCAAAGAAGGAGCCATAACGGTGGGAGAGCGTGAGCAGAAAGCCTATACAACCTTTGAAGCGGCAAAGATATGCCATGTGACGCATCACAGCATCAAGAATTGGATCAAGCAGGGGCTGATCAAGGCCTCGCGGACGCCGGGAGGCCACTATCGCATTCTTGAGCAGGACTTGGACCGTTTTCGCGAGAAATACGACATGTTTCCGCGGGAGAAAGGCCCAAGCAAGCGTCGTGTCATGATAGTGGACGATGACCCGGATGCATTGGCGTTGATGGAGAAGATTCTCAGCGATGACGGTTTTGAACTGATCAAGGTGAGCAACGCTACGGAAGTTGGTCTGAAGGCCGCGCAGTTGTCTCCCGACCTCATCCTGCTGGATTTTCTCATGCCTGAGATTAACGGTTTTGAAGTATGCAAGGCCTTGCGAGAGAATGAAATGACGCGCAGCATTCCGATCATGGCGGTGACCTGCCTGAGCAAAGAGCGCGACATCGAGCGCATTTTTGCGTGCGGCGCGGACGAATATCTCGCGAAGCCGTTCAAAGTGGATCAACTGCTGGAGAAGGTCCGCGAACTGATTGGCCGGGGCCGGGCGATTGAATAGCCGCGCCCCGGCGGGCTGATCCGCATGCGCAATAAGCAAGTTCGTGGCGGGATTGAACGCAAGTTCCTCAGGGCCATCCTGTGGGTGGGCGTGGTCCCGATGACATTGGCGTTGACGATTGGCTATGTCTTCGCGCGCGAAGGCCAGTGGATCGCGACGCAGCAGAACCAGGCCACCTCCGCGCAAAAGACAGCGGAAGGCATGTGGCTTGCCCTGCAGGCGCGCCAGATGATGGCGGGCCGCGCGGCCATGGATGCCGAGATTGTCGCGGCGCTGCGCGGTGATTATGGAGACGACCACTCGCGGGTGGTGTCTTTGCTGATGCGCATGCAGGAGGAGGCGGCCGCCATCGGTGAGGTGGATTCCTCTTTCATCCTTTACGACCGCAAGGGCGCGCCGCTGGTCAGCACCGAAGCGCTCGATGAGGCCGATGAGTTTCTCCCGGAATGGCTGGAAAGCGTCACCCGAACGACCTTTGTTGAACCCTATCTCTTCCAGAAAAACCAACGCTACATGACGCGCATTTTGTCCCCGGTTCACGATCCGGATACGGGGGAACTCCTGGGATTTCTTGCCGAGGACCAGGGCGTGCAGGAACTCCTGGTGTTTGTGCTTGGGCAACGGCAGGAACGCGACCAGGGGGTGCGCGACCAAAACGAATACCAGGTCGTCTTTGCGGGTGAAAACCGCGCATTTGTGGTGTACTTGGAGGATACGGCAGAGGGGCGGACGCCTGTGTTGCGGTATGATGAAGTGGACCCGCGTCTTCGCGGGCGACTTCTGCGCGCGGGCGATCGCCAGTTCGATTCCTTTTTCCTGCTGCGCTACACCGCCAACAGACAAACACGCCCCGTGATGATGGCCTATCATCGGATTCCACGGGATGCGCCGCTGTTTCTTGTCGTTTACCGTCCGGTTTCCTCTGTCTTCGCCAACATCAATCTCGGCGCGGTAATTACCCTGGTGGTCAGCGGCCTGGTCATCGCCGTGTTCTGCGTTATTGGGTACCGGATTGTCAACAACAACATCATCCGGCCGGTCTCGCTGCTGAATGAAGGCGCGCAGATCATCCGACAAGGCGATTTTGACCTGAAACTCAAGATAGCGACAGGGGACGAGATTGAAGAACTGGCGAATTCCTTCAACAAGATGGCCTCGGCGCTCCGGCAAAACATCAAGCAGTTGGAGGAATCTGAAGAGAAATACCGCCGATTGATCACCTCGATGCGGGACGGTATTTACCAGACGGACGCCGCGTGGGCGGTCACCTTTCTCAACCCGGCTGGCGCGGCCTTTCTGGGGTTTGAGGCGCCGGAAGACGCGATTGGCGCGAGTTTCCGCGAGATGTTCGTGGATCGCTCCGACTACGACCAAATCAGCGGGGAATTGACCGATGGGCGTTTTGTGGAGCACCGTCGGGTGTGGGTGCGCAATGCGTCGGGACGGCACATTTGCGTGGAGATTTCGGCCAACGGCATTCAGGATGAGGCGGGCGCGTTTGCCGGGGTGGAAGGCAGTTTTCGGGATGTGACCCAAAACGTGCACCTTGAGACTCAAGCCCGGGAACGCTCGGAACGCATCAGCGCTATCAATCAAATTGCCAACGTAATTAATTCCAGCCTGGAAGCCGGAATGGTTTTTGAGAG
The DNA here is from genome assembly GCA_964559065.1 of uncultured Nitrospirales bacterium. Taxonomy (GTDB): domain Bacteria; phylum Hydrogenedentota; class Hydrogenedentia; order Hydrogenedentales; family CAILVY01; genus CALEDJ01. The sequence continues at coordinate 3,135 of CAZLII010000237.1, forward strand.
CATTGTAATCGAACTGCGCAAACTGGTTCGCTTCGACTACGCCGCAGCGGCCCTGCGCAACGATGCCGCCGACGGATTCGACATCCACCAACTTTTCCCCGAACGCCGCAGTGTCAAGGCGCGGGAGGTCGCGGCGGAGAACTGTGCGGCGTGGGTGGCGCGGGAGGGGCGCTCGCTGATTGTGGAGAATCTCCGTTCGGGAGAATCTCCGTTTGCCGCCCAGTTTCCCGAGGCGATTACGAGTTGCGTCAGTGCGCCGCTGCACGCCTCCGGCCGCATTATTGGCGCGCTTATCGTGGGTTCCGCGCGGGAAGCCGCCTTTTCGCGCCACGAAGTGGAGATTCTGGAGCAACTCGCGCCGCATGTCGCGGTGGCCATTCGCAACGCCGAACTGCTGGATAACCTTCAGAAATCCCTGGAAGAGGTGACCCAGGCCCGCGAAAAACTGCATGAGGCCAATGAAGAACTGAAAACGCTCGATGAGATGAAAACCAATCTGCTGTCAAACGTGTCGCATGAACTGCGCACGCCGCTGGTTGCCGTAATGGGCTACACGGACATGATCCTGAACGGCAAGGTGGGGCCGGTGAATGAGATGCAGCAGGAGTATCTTGGCATTACGCTGCGGAATGTTGAGAAACTGGTGACGCTGATCGAGAACCTGCTGGACTTCTCGCGTCTGCACCGGGGCGCGGAGGAGATGGTCTATGACACACTCGATTTGGTTGATTGTGCGAGAACCAGTCTCCAGATCATTCAACCGGTGGCCGACAGCCGCAACATTTCCCTGATCTTCGAGCCATCGCAGGAAACGATTCTGGTGGACGGCGACAAGGGCAAACTGGGGCAGGTCTTCAACAATCTCCTGTCGAATGCCGTGAAATTCAACCGCCCGGGGGGCAACGTGACGGTGACGATGTGCGCCTCGGAGACAGATGTCGCGGTGACGGTCAGCGACACGGTCATCGGTATTCCGAAAGACGCAATGGACAAGCTTTTCACGCGCTTCTACCAGGTGGACAGTTCTTCCACGCGCAAGTACGGCGGCACGGGGATTGGTCTGGCCATCGCGCAGGACATCATGCGGCTGCATGGAAGCCGCATCACGGTGAGCAGCGAAGAGGGCAAGGGCGCGACGTTTCATTTTTCGTTGCCGTTGAGCGGCGCGCCGCATCGCAGGACGCCGCAGGAAGACACGCGGCTGCCCATGCCCACGGAAACCCACCTGCTGGTGGAACTGGTGACGCAGGACCGCGCACTTAGTGCGCAAATCCGCAATCTGCTGATATCCGAGAACATGGACATCATCCACGCAGCCTATCCAGCGGTGGCGGTCTCGCTCGCCAACCGTTATAGCCCGGACTGCATCCTGGTGGATACGGAGGCCGGCCCTCTGGGCAGCGTGGTGATTGAAGACATCCTTTCGGACCCTTCGGCCGGGAATATTCCCATTTTGTTGTTGACCAACGACGATGCGCTTTTTGAACACTACCAAGCGAACATCGCCGGCCGCATCAAGCGGGGCTTCCGAAAAAGCACGCTGTTGAGTGGCATTCATTCCGCGCTGAGCAAAGGGGTGCTGGTCGGCGAGCAGTTGGGCGACAAGGTGCTGTGCGTGGATGATGACCCGGAAATCGTGACCTTCATCTCGCGATGCCTGGAGACGGAAGGCTATGTGGTGGACGGCTGCGCGACGGGGGAGGCGGCGCTTGATTTGGCGCAGACGGGGGATTACTGGTTGGTGCTGCTGGATATCGCCATGCCGGGCATGGACGGCTGGGAAACCTGCCGCCGCTTGAAGTCCAACGCCGCGCTCGCGGGGCTGAGGGTGTACATGGTCACCGCGAAACCCATCGACAAGACCATTTCTCAGGTAGGGGAGAACGGCGCGGACGGTTACCTGCTGAAACCTTTCAAAGCCGAAGAACTGATCAGTCTTGTGCAGGGCTTTGAAGAGCGGCGCCCGCGCGGGAAGTCGCAAGACGCCGTTTCCGTGGAGCCGCCCGACGACAACGGAGACGCCCCGCGATGACGGGGCGCACAGCACGCGCCGAGGCCGCAGAACTTTCCTGGGATTCCGGAAAAGCGCTCTACGGACGCCCTTTTCTATCGCTGCTCCGCTATAATCTGGCGTATTGGCCGCGCTATCTCGGCGGGGCGGTGCTGGCGATGATGTTTGTGGGGGTCGGGTTGGTCGTCCCGCTGGTGGTTCGCGGCATTGTCCGCGCGTTTGAAACCGGAACGATGACGCGGCAGTTGCTGGCGCTGTACTTTTTCGGACTGTTGGCCATTGCCGTGGCGGAAGGCGTGGCGCGATATTTCCAGCGCACGCTGATGATCGGCGCGTCGCGCCACTTCGAATACGACCTGCGCAACGACTACTTCCGCCATGTGCAGCGGTTGTCGCAGCGCTTTTTCCATCGCAACCAGACCGGCGACATCATGGCCCGGGCGGTCAATGACCTCAATTATGCGCGCGACTTCATCGGCCCGGGCATCATGGGGACGGTGGACATGGTCCGCCTGCCCGCCACGCTGGGGATGATGATCTACCTGAGCGGACGCCTTACCCTCGTTGCGCTGGTTCCCCTGCCGTTCATTTCGCTGGCCGTCTATTTCTTTGTGCGCTATATGAATCGCCAGTCCAAGGTGGTGCAGGATTTGTTTTCGGGGTTGACGGCGCGCGTGCAGGAGAATCTGGCGGGGGCGCGGGTGGTCAAGGCCTATGGCATCGCGGACCGGGAAATGCGCGCGTTTCGGAAGGCCTGCGAGGCGTATATGCGGGAAAACATCAAACTGGTGGCCGTGATGTCTTTCGCGTGGCCGTTGATCGGCATGGTCATCGGCGCAGCGGTCTTGACGGTGGTGTGGTATGGCGGCGGCATGGTGATTCGCGGCGGCCTCAGCCTGGCGGACCTGACGGCCTTCCTGATCTGCATGGTCATGCTGGCCTTCCCCTTGGCGCAATTCGGTTGGGTAATTACCCTTTATCAACGCGGGGCGGTGGGCATGAACCGGATTGGCGAAATCCTGTGCGCGATTCCCGATATCCGTGATGCGCCCGGCGCCCTACGGGAGGCCGCCATCACCAGGGGGGAAATCCAATTCGACCATGTTCACTTTGCCTACAACGGCATGGCGGTATTGCACGACCTGTGCTTCACCATCCACGCGGGGGAGACGGTGGCGATCGTCGGCCCGACGGGGTCCGGGAAAAGCACTGTTATCGCGCTTATCGCGCGGGAATACGATCCGACCGAAGGCCGGGTGATCATTGATGGATTCGATATCCGCCGGGTTCCCCTGGAAACCCTGCGCGTCGCCCTGGGCTATGTGCCGCAGGACCCCTTTGTTTTCTCCGACAGCGTGCGCGAAAACATCCGTCTGGGCAAACCGGACGCCTCGGACGCGGCGATTCGCGCCGCGTGTGACACGGCGCAATTCACCGCAGACTTGGCGGAAATGCCGGCAGGTCTGGACACGCTGCTCGGGGAGCGCGGCGTCAACCTCTCCGGCGGCCAGAAACAGCGGCTGACCCTGGCCCGCGCCATCTTGTGTGATCCCGTCATCCTGATGCTCGACGACGCGCTCTCCAGTGTTGACACGCAGACGGAGGAGCGCATTCTGGCCGGACTGCGCGGTGTCATGGAGACGCGCACCAGCATCATTGTGTCGCACCGGGTCTCCACGGTGCGCCATGCCGACCGCATCCTGGTGCTGGACGGCGGGCGCATCGCGGAGCAGGGAACGCACGAGGAATTGCTTGCGCTGGCTGGCCTCTATGCGCGCATGCATCGGCGGCAGTT
>CAZLII010000238.1:0-6935 GCA_964559065.1 uncultured Nitrospirales bacterium
CGCCTTCTTCGTTGCCTTCGTCTTCACCCTCACCTTCGCCTTCGCCCTCACCTTCACCTTCGCCTTCGCCTTCGCCTTCACCTTCCCCTTCGCCTTCGCCTTCGCCTTCGCCCTCGCCTTCCCCTTCGCCACCTTCGATGAACTCGTAGGCACCCATGTCATAGCCTGCGCCTTGGGGGCGGGGTGTGTTGAGAATGTCAAAAGCGGGCGCCCCGATATCCGTACCGGCGTCAATGCAAGGGGAATCCGCCTGTAATCGCAAATCACCGGCGATCATATCCACAAAGCGCGGATCGGCATTCAGATTGCCCCCGCCTGTGAAACCGCCTTCAATGCAGGAGTAGGTGACGGTCGGCGTTGTGGCGTCGGACAGATATATAGACGGATCGGTCGGCGCGTCGTTGCCCCAGAGAATGCAGTTGGTCAATGTGGGCGTGGAATTCGCGTTGTAAAGCGCGCCGCCTTGATCGGTTGCCATGTTATTTGCGAGGGAACAGTTCATTACTGACGGAGCAGACATTCCGAGGACAAACAACGCAGCGCCGTATCTGGCCGAATTGCCCCAAAATACATTGTTGACAATATGGGGTGAGGAATAACTGGTTTCCAGGGCCCCGCCACCGGATGCCGCCACATTCCCGATAAACTGACATCCGCTGATTGTGGGCGCGGCCATGACGTTAAACATGCCGCCGCCGCGAAAGGCCTGATTGCCCGAAAAAAGGCACTGCGCCACGGCGGGAGAACAAGAGATGTTGTACATGCCGCCGCCGAAGTTGTCGGCGGATGTGTTCTCAAGGAAGGCGCATCCGGTGACGATGGGGTCCGATGCCGTGTTGTACATGCCGCCGCCGGAATCGGCGGCAGTGTTGTTCGAAAAAGTGCAGTTCGTGAGGGTTGGCGCGGCGCCTGCCGCGTTGTACATGCCCCCCCCATATTGATTGGCGGTATTGCCCGAAAAGACGCATGCCCCGAAGGAAGACGAGGCATTGTAGTGATAGACGCCGCCTCCCAGGTCAGCGGTGCTGTTGGCGATAATGCAGTCCGTCAAAGAGGCGCTTGAATCATCACTGAACATGCCGCCGCCCTGTTCGCCGGTGTTTCCGACAAGGTTGCATGCGATCAGGACAGGCGCAGAACCGTAATAATTAGCGACCGCGCCGCCGTAATATCCGATGTTTCCGACAAAAGAACACCCCTGAATCGTCGGCGCGGCGCTGTAAATATTAAAGATCCCCGCACCGTATCCCCCAGCATTGTTGTCTTCAAACGTGCAATCGGTGATGGATGGCGCACATTGCAGGTTAAGCATGCCGCCCCCGTCGCTCGCAACATAGTTGCCGACGAAGGCGCTATTGCTGATTGTTAAGCCGCTACTGTCGTGATTGTTCATCCCGCCGCCGAAATTGGAAGCATTGCCCGCGAACACGCACCCGTCCACAACTGTCTCAGCGGAGTCGTTGTATATGCCGCCGCCGGCCACATCGGCGTTGTTCTGGTGGAATGTACAGCCGGTGATATGGGGGCCGCCTTCCGAACCGGTGGTGTACAATCCGCCACCGGCCTGGCCTGCCTGGTTGCCGGAAAAGTAGCATTCCGTCACCAGCGGCGAAGCCCACCTGTTGTACATACCGCCACCCCTGCCGGTCGCCGCAGCCGTGTTTTGAAGGAATGTGCAGCCGTTTACGGTCGGCATGGCGTCGGTGTCGTTGTACATACCGCCGCCGTTTTCGGCGTAATTGTTTGAAAACGTGCAGTCAACGATCACCGGCGCGTTGCCGGCGTTATACATGCCGCCGCCATTGGCGCCCTGGTTCATCGAGAAAATGCAGTTCATGACCGTGGGCGAAACATTGTCGTTCAGCATCCCGCCACCGAAACCTGTGGTGTAACCCCCTGTGATGGTAAAACCGTCCAGGACCGCGTTGTCCGCGCCGACGACACACCGGGTAAAACCATGCCCGTAGATTGTGGTGACGTTGACGGTCCAATCCCGCTGGTCGCGGGCGGATTCCGTGCCGTCAAAGCCGCCGTAAATAGCCACGCCTTCGCGCATGGTCACCAGCGGGTTGGCCCCGGGCGAGTAGGTATCCGCCGCCACCCAGACCTCGCCGCCCCCGGCATCGAACGCCGCATCCACGGCTTCCTGGATATCATCAAACGCTGTTTCCCAAGTCAGTCCATCCTGCAGCGGGGCGATGGGGTCTTTCCTGACCCGCCACACGCCGTCCACTTCCTGGGCCAACATCACCGTTTCCGCCGCCGGCGTCGTGCCTGCGCCGGTAACGGTAATCATTGCGCTGCGTGCGGGGCCGTCGTTGGTTTCATAGGTCACCGTTACCAAGGCGTTACCTGAGCCGGATTCCACATTGGGCTCCGCCCAGCCCGCATTCGATGCAACCGTCCAGGGGGATGAGGACACGATGGAAAAGGTGGTCGCGCCCGCACCGCCGCCGACATTCCGGCGCGGGGGCGTTACGGACAGCCCCGGGACAGGTGCGCCTGCAAATTCATAAGCGCCCATGTCATAGCCGGTGTTCTGAGGCCTAAGGACGCCTTGGATGTCTTCGGTGATGCCGCTGACCGCCACGCCCGCATCAATGCAGGGCGAATACGCCAGGAGGCGCAGATCGCCCGCGGCGGGGTCCACGAAACGGGGATTGGCATCCAAGTTGCCCGAATCGAATGATATCCCGGCAACGCAGGAATAGGTAAGGGCAACCGTGGAATTCGTTCTGGCAAATTCCGGAATCATCGGGGCCGTGTTGCCCCAGAGGATGCAGTTGGTGATGTTCAGCGACACACTGAATGCTGAGATAGCGCCCCCATTCACCGTCGCGCTATTGCCTGTAAAACTGGAAAAGACGATTGCCCCAGAAGCCACCTCCGACATGGCCATACCGCCGCCCAATAGCGCCACATTGCCAAGAAACACGCAGTTGGCGATATCCGGCGTGCCTTTGTAAATGAACATGCCGCCGCCGCTGGCGCTGATGGTATTGCGTTCAAACCGGCAGTTCCGCACGGTTGTCGCGGATTCGTTGCTGCATATGCCGCCGCCGCCGCCACCAGCCGTGTTCTCTAAAAAGGTGCAGTTGCTCACCCACGCCCAACCGCCATCACTGTACATGCCGCCCCCGGACATGCCCGCCGTGTTTTCGGTAAACGTGCAACCAGAAACTTCAAGAAACGACGTGTCCAGGCCGTAAATACCCCCGCCATTATTGGATGACGCATTCCCGGTGAAGGCGCAGGTATCTAGCGTCATGCCCAGAGGCGAATTGACATAAACCGCGCCGCCGGTGTTCGCAGCATTTTCTTCAAATACGCAATTTGACAGCGTGGCGCCCGCCACACCCGAGTTGTGCATCGCGCCGCCTGTTGCGGCTGTGTTTCTGCTGAAGATACACCCGTCTATGGATGAGGAGGCGTAATTGTAGATGGCGCCGCCTGCGCTGCTTGCGGTGTTGTCGTGAAATGTGCAGCCGGTGAGGTGCGGCGAACCGCTGTGAATATGCATGGCGCCGCCGCTTGAAGTGGAGGCATTGTAACTGAAAACGCAGTTGGCTATTGTGGGAGAGGCTGCAATATTGAACAGCCCGCCGCCGCCGTCGGCAAATCCCCCGGAGATGGTGAACCCGTCGAGTCGGGTATTGTCCGCAGTAAGGACACAGCGCCGGACGCCCAAGCCATGAATGAGGGTAATATGCTGTGTCCAGTCGCGTTCCTCGCGGTGGGTTTCCCCCCCGACAAAGCCGCCATAGAGGTCCACACTTGGCTGCATCGTCACTACCGGATTGGTCGTGGCGATATACAACCCCTCCGCCACCCAGACTTCACCGCCGCCGTTGGCGTATGCAGCGTCCACGGCCGACTGAATATTACGATATGCGCGCAGCCAGGAACTGCCGTCGGGCGACGCGGCCTCGCCTTTTCCATCCACATAGAAAACCTTTGCGCCGAATACGGCTGTGACTTCCAGATTATCCACTATGGTGACGGTTTCGATGGGATTCTCCGATTCGACATCGCCTTCCCAGTGGCGGAAAGACATCGTAGTGCTTTCCGCGCGTATCAGCACTGTTTCATCCCGGACGAACGTATGAACGCCTGCCGGCGGGACTGTGACGCCGCCGCTTTCTGGTGAAACAGTAATAGTCAGGGTGACGATGTCTTCCGCCACTGCTGCGCCTTCGTAGGCGCCCATGTCTATTCCCGCGCCCGCTGGCCGCGGCCGACCAAGCAGGTCCGTGGCGGGCGCGCCTGTGGCTGTGCCCGTATCCACACAAGGCGACCCGATCTGTAACTGGAGGCTGCCATACGGCGGGACGCCGGCAAACAGGGGGTTCATATTCACATTGCCGGTTCCCGTGTACGTCTCCTGGACACAGGAATAGGTAATGACCGGCTTGGTAGTGTCGAATTGGTAAACCATCGGCCCAAACGCCGCGGTATTGCCCCACAGAATGCAGTTTTTGAGAACCGGCGTCGAACTCATGTTGTGCAGTGCGCCACCCTGGTTATCGGCTGCATTGTTGGCAATGGTACAGTTGATTATTGAGGGTGTAGCATTTGTATTGAGTCCCACCCCGGCGCCATTTGTCGCCGAATTACCTACCAAGACGCAATTGACCAATTGCGGTGAAGCAATATAAACGTACATTGCGCCGCCAGTAAACGCCGTATTCCCCTCAAAACGACACCGTGTCACGGCGGTATTGGTGGCCAGATTGTACATGCCCCCGCCATTCCAAGAGGCGCTGTTCCCGGAAAAGACGCAGTCCGTCACCACGGGCAGGCCGAATTCATTGTCCATTCCCCCGCCAATATCGGCATGATTGTTCAGAAAAACACACCGGTTCACCTCGGGCATAGCCGCATTGTTATACATGCCGCCGCCGTTGTTGGTCGCCGAGTTGCCCCGGAAGATGCATTCCGTTATGGCGGGGGCGGAGGAAGTGAGGTTACACATTCCGCCTCCCTTATTATCTGCAACATTCTCCTGGAAAATGCACTGGGTCAGCACGGGCGAGGAAGCATCGTTATACAAGCCGCCCCCGGAATCGGATGCGCTGTTGCCCTCGAAACGGCACCCGGCCAGACCAGGCGCTGAGGAGGCCATGTTGAACATGCCTCCGCCCAGCGGGGCGGCATTGCATATAAGAACACAATCCGTCATTTGTGGCGAGGAACTCTCATTGTGCATGGCCCCGCCCTCTTCAGCAGCAGTGTTCTCCATGAACCTACATGCGCTGAATACCGGTGAGGACTGATATTGATGCACACCGCCGCCGGCATCGGCGGAATTGCGGAAGAAATCGCAGGCAGTCAGGGAGGAATATGACTCATAATTATACAAGGCCCCCCCATTCTCGCCGCTGTTGCCGATGAAGAGGCAGTGTTGCATTGACGGTGAGGAGTCATACACATTTGCTACGGCACCGCCGCGTTTCCCGTCGTTGACAAAGAACGTACATGTTTCCAGTGCCGGGGAAGCATAATCTATATTCAGTATCGCTCCGCCGTACCCCGTAGCACTGTTGGCGAAGAAAAGGCACACGGTCAGTATGGGGTTGGCAAAAGTATTGTACATGGCGCCGCCGTCGCCCGCGGCATTACGGACAAATGTGCACCGTTCGATGCCTGTATTTGAATAATAACTATTGAAAATCGCACCGCCATTGTACACGGCATCATTGTCCGTGAATGTACACCGCGTTATTGTTGGCGTTGCTCCGGTGTAATTGGCGATGCCGCCGCCCTCGTCCGCCGTATTGTTGGAAAACGTGCAGTCAATTACCTCAGGGAAACAGCCTGCGCCACTGTTGTACATAGCACCGCCGGTGGCGGCGTAGTTGTAGGAGAAGATACAGTTTGCAACCAACGGCGAGACACCGTCATTCCGCATTCCGCCACCGGCGCCCACGACCGCGCCGCCCGTAATGGTGAATCCGTCCAATATCGCGTTGTCCGCCCCAAGCACGCACCGCCTGAAACCGGCCCCGTCAATTTTGGAGAGGTTGGCGCCAAAGTCACGCTGACCCCGCTCAGACTCGGTGCCGGCAAAGCCGCCATAGATTGCCACGCCTTCGCGCATGGTCAGCACCGGATATGTTGTTGGCGCATAGGTGCCGCCGGCCACCCAGACCTCGCCGCCCCCCAAAGAATAGGCCGCGTCCACCCCGGCCTGGATGTTCGGGAATGCCGTGGCCCAAGTCAATCCATCCGGCGTGGGCGCCGCCGAACCGGCCTTGACCCGAAACACTCCCGCCCCTGCCGGGAGGGCCAACACGCACAACAGAAAGGGCATGACCACACGGACAAAATTGCTACCTTGACCTCTGCGAAGCATCAATACATTCCTCCTCCGCCTTTCCAACAAAGCGGCAACGCATCAACACTATTCACCCTGATTTCTTATCCAATTTGCCGATCCATCAGTCAGCACCCACATACTGCAAATATACTACCATGTCAGCATAAAGATTTATCAATAGATACTTGGTCCTATAATTGTGATCATTATTTGGACGGCGGACCGACGCAGAAGCCGTCCTCCGTGCCTTCGCCGGGACAGGCGTAATAGCCGCCGGAATTGTAGAACTGGATCACGCGCAGCAATTCTGACAGGCTGATCAGCCAATTCTGGGGATTGTAGTCCGAAGCGTGGGGCGTACAGCTCTGCTGAGCGGGATTCTGGCCCGGCACATAGCCGTCTTCGGTGCTGTCGGGCGGTTCGGCGCAGTGGTAGCCGCCGCTATTGTAGAACTGGATCACGCGCAGCAGTTCGGAGAGGCTGATCAGGTTATCCTGATTCTGGTCCGCGCTGTGGAATTCATCTTCACCTTCGCCTTCACCTTCACCTTCACCTTCGCCCTCGCCTTCACCTTCGCCTTCGCCCTCTCCTTCACCTTCGCCTTCGCCTTCCCCTTCGC